>CAMDGL010000136.1 GCA_945897845.1 Chitinophaga pinensis
CGTATGCCTGGTACGACAATAATTTCAAAAGTCCTAAGGAGATACTCAACCGCCTGGTTTCAACCGTTGCCCGCAGCGGAACTTACCTGTTCAAGGTGGGTCCGAATGGTCATGGACAAATTCCTTTAGTTGGCGCACAATTTCTGCGCGACGCTGGGAAATGGATTCAGAAATATCTGCAGGTGCTTTATGCTGCCGGTGCTTCGCCGTGGGGACACGCTGTGCCCTGGGGAGATATTACAACCAAGGGTAATTCGATGTTTCTTTCCGTTTTTGATTGGCCACAGGATGGAAAACTGTACCTGCCCGGCCTGAAAAAGGAGATTCTTACGGCTCGCTTGTTAAAAAGTACAAAGTCTGAAAATATTTCTTTCAACAGAAACAAGGCTGGACGATTTTCAATGTTCCGTTTCAGCACTTCCAAATCCTTATTAATCCGAATCAGACTTTCAGCGAAAATATCTATAAATATGTTGGTGCTGATCTCCCATTTTGCCTTCGAGAGAGAAATGTATTGATAACCTAATCGGCACAAATGCAGTATTGCCGGGATTTTTACACGGGTGTTTTCATTAAAGGCCATTGGTTTATCAGGTTAATTATAGTTGTTTTGGATTTATCTCAATCCTTAAGAGTATCGGTGGTGGAAAAATTCTTATTGGATTGCAAGCTAAGAAAACTAAAGTAATAAAGCATTATTGTTAATTGTTATTTGTAAATAAAATTTCAACATATAAATGAGGCATTTATTCCCCTTGAATTTATGTTGTTACGATTAATTTTGACAACAACTTTGGTCAAATTTAAAATCGAATTGACCAATTCCTAACCTTCGTTGTGAAGCGACACAAAAAAAAGCCATTTCGGCTTTCTTTTGGATTCTGCTAGAAGGGAAGGTCATCATCCGCTGCGGTGGTCTGTTTTTTAGACTTCTTTTTGTCGGCTTTCTTTTGTTTGGCAGGTTCTTCTTCAAAATGGGATGGTTGATGAAACTGCGATACCCGATGCGCCTGAGCATTGTCTTTGTCCTGATTGTTGACATCCTCCGTTTTTTACATTTACTGTGTCGGTTCTGATTTCAGAACGGTTTTTTGTAAAACCGAATTTCATTGATTTCACCGTGCGGGGATCTTTTGAGGTAATCACCCACGCCAGAACGCCACTGGAAAGGATTGACGGGCTTTTTACGGCCAGGGAGGATTCATCTGATTTGACATTGTACCGTTTTTTAATATCTGCAATCGTACTTACTATGACAATGTTTTCGCATATGATTGCATTTTAATCAAATATTTTGAACGAACAAAAAAAGGGGACGAAAGCCCCTTTCATACTAAGCAGTGCAGCTTCATCAGCCTTTTCCATTTCCAATTCATCGAGGGAGCGAAGGAAAACAACTATGAGGTCTGTACAATGTAATCGAGTTTTCTTTCAGCTCCTGAATCCTTGTACAATATGTCATCGATGTTCTTTAATGGTCTGTTCAAAGATGAGTTGGGTAATTTTATGATCACTGCCTTATAATTTCACGAAATTTATAGAGCAGAAAAACCACCATAGGGGGATACGGTGGTTTTAATACCTTTACATCAATCTGTAAGGCAATAAAAACACATTTCGCCTCTAAGAATGAATAATTTGCTGTTTAAAACTTCCATGAAAAAAATCGCGTTATGTGTTTCTGATGTCAAACATAGAATTAAAATTTGCTGTCCAATATTAATTTCAGCGAACAACCAACTTTTGTAGGTAAACGGTAAAAAAAATGTAAAAATCACAATTTGAAATACCAGGCAGGCTGCCCTAAGATTAGGACAGCCTGGTATTTTTTACAAGCTGATTACATTCAATTATATACTAAAAGATCATAGTGATTTCTAATGTTCGTCCTCAATAAAACCGGTTTTTCGTGTACCTTCAGCTTTATAAGTAATGCTTGGCTCAGTGCTTAACTCAATTTCGAAAGATATTTTATCGGTAACCACACCTGAAGTGGACAATCCTCCTCCTTTGGTAATTTTTCCGTTTTTTACTGTAACGGTCATTGAAGTAGTTGCATTGACCAGACCAGTACCTCCAAAGGTGAGGTCAGAAATATTTACCGGACATTTAACTTTTATATCCTTCCAGTTTCCTTTATCTGATAACCACATTTCTGTGGCAATATCAGCAGCAGTATTAAAAGTAATCACTTTTAAGTATCCGGTTTCATAACCAGCTTTTGAAAATTTTATCCACCATTCACCGGCTGCTTCAACAACCTGCGAATCTATTTCAATGTATTCAGCTTTCTTATCGCATGATAAAAAGACCATGCTAAATACCACAAATAATAATATCAAATATTTTTTCATAATTCTATTTTTATTGAAGGGTAAATTTAACATCGAAAGCAAAACTGGCAGAAACTATGGTTGCCTTAAAAGTCAGCACATTAGTTGCTGTATCGAAAGCAAAATTAGTTCCTACGATTTCGCCCCAGGCTGCAGTATTGCCAAGTTCAGATCTCATAGTGCCATCCTGATTTATTACCAATATACCCGGAGCTGCAGTATCAGGACCGTAACCTACATATTGATCATAGTAACCGGCAAGCAGATCGCTGATTTGGTAAACGCCGGGAGCAAGTTTGGTAATTTTAACAGTACCACCTTTCCCTCTGTTTACCCTAATTCCAGCGTAATTTCCCGAAGGAATCTCAAAGACATCGTATCCGGTAAAACTAACAATGCTCACCCTCCTGCTGATGTAAAAAGAAACATTTTCAGAATTCGCCACTTTATATAATAATTTGTAAGTGCCTGGAACATCAACTTTTACTTCATTAATTATTTCATAAGTTAGTTCAGTGGTATCATTACCAACTATTTGCATGGCATGAATACCCGGATCGACATAAGGAGTTCCCTTAAAGAGAACAATTGGATTGCCACCGATTAATTCCATCACCGGCGCCGGTGTTACTTTCGTAATATTGCTTTCGTAATCCTTTTCACACGATGAAATGAATACTGAGCAAAACATTACAACTGCTATATATTTCAGATTTTTCATGTCTTATTGTTTTATTTTTTCCACCATACTTTTTGTAAAATCACATCAGCATCAGATAATGCCTTGTATTCAGCTGCATTCGAATTGAAGTTCAATTCGCTGTCAGGATAAGGAAATCTTCTTGGCAGAATTCCGCCTGTAGTTCCTTTCTTGCTGTAAATCAAGGTTCCGGGAATGTAATTATTGGGAAGAACATATCCTTCCTGTATTTGATTACTAATAGCAGATTCTTCAGGATATCCGGTACGAACCCTTTCGATATGTGATTCAATACCACGACCACCATCAGCAGCATCAACCCATTTTTGCATAATGATAGCTTTTAACTGATTGTTAAAGCCTGTCGTTGGGAATGCATAAGCTCCGGTAAGCAAATCACCAATTTCTGCCTCCATCCGATCGAAAGACGCGGTTACTCCATTCTCATAATGAGTTTTGGCCATTTCAACATTTCCCAATCTTAACCAGGCTTCAGCAATTAACAGTTCCGATTCGGCATAAGTCATCCAATACACCGGCATTGTAGGTGTAAGAATTGGAGAGGCAATTAGGGTTGGCGCTTCAAATTCAGTTGACGGCACATCATATGAACCGGGAACCAGACCATAATAGTTTCCTGCAACCGGCCTGAATAAACTTGCAATTCGGGTATCAACATTGGCTTGCAAAAATGAAGTTAATGTTGCACACGCCTTTAAATTGTTTGTTGTATTCAACTGCCGCTGGTCACTTTCATACAATGGATTTGACTTACTGTCAGCATCTTCGAAATTTGTTACTGCAGCATCTTTATCCAACAGATAAATGTTTTCTGCTTCCATGTCGGCAAGCAACTTTGTAATTTCGGTAGTCGCAAAAGTTGTGTTTGCATCAAATTGCCTTAACAAAATCCGAAGCCGTAAAGATTGCCCAAATGCAGCCCAATCATCTATGTTTCCGCCAAAAATGATGTCGTTTAATTCGTAGTTTTCAGGAACAAAATGTGAGACATCTTTTGACAGGGCTGTTTTCAATAAGGTGTAAATCGATTCATAAACCTCATCTCCTTTATCGACAAGAGGGTTCAGCTTCTCTGATCCCAGAAATGCTTCAGTGTATGGAACATTTCCGTACATATCAACCAGGTATTGAAATCCATAAGCTTTAATAACAGCGCCCATCAGATAAGCGCCCCAATTTTCATTTGCTTCCACTTTTTTAAGGAATATTTCATTATCGCTCAGGCCATCAACATACATTGTTTGGTAAGAGCGTTCAATGACATTGGTGTTGCTGCTTATTGAATATGATTCGTAGATTTTATACTGCGATGAGGTATTATTCTGAGCCCAGTGTTGCGACCAGAAAGAGCCGATTTGGCCCCAATCGGCAGCATATACATTGGTAACGGCAGCAATCGAAGATGTAAGTAGCAATTCATCCGAAACATCAGTTGGATAGTTTGGATTTTCATTTATGTCCAGAAATTTATCACAAGAAGATAAAAAGAGGACTGTACTTATTATGGCAACTAATTTTTTCATTCTTTTTTTTATTTAAAAGGTTACGTCTAATTTAAAACCATATGTTCGTACTCCGGGAGCTCCGTTAAACTCACCAAATAGTCCTTCTATATCATTGTCCCAGGTAGTAGTTTCCGGATCGACAAAACCGTTTTTGGCAGGAGTCCATAAAAATATGTTCCTTCCAAAAAAGGAAACATTTGCCGAAGACAGGAACGTCCTCTCAAGTATCGACTTGTTTAGCCGATATGATAGTGAAACTTCACGCAGTTTTATGAAAGTCCTCGGAATAATCCTTGTTGTTTCGTTGGGTTTATTTGTATTTGATGAATAGTATTCGTGCCAGTTATCGACAACCGGTGTTGTATTTTCCAGGTATCCGGTTACATTGCCTTCCGCGTCTTTTACCTCGGTAACTGTATTCGGAATAATCCATGGCCTTCTGTCGTTGGTAGTTGACTGTTCGTTGTTTCCTGACCAGTAAGTTGCATCAGCAGTATTAGAATACATCAAACCACCCTTTTGATAATCAAACAGAAATGAGAATTTAAATCCCTTGAAGGATATATTATTTGTAAACGACATATTAAAATCGGGTACAGATGATCCAATAAGTATTTTTTCTCCTTCAACCGGCAGTCCATTATCACCCACAATAATTTTTCCATCGGGCGAATATTTGTAATCAGGTAACCGGTACATTCCGAGTTGTTCTCCCGGAATAGCAACAAATTCAGTTTCGTAAGCAGAGTTTATCAGGTATTCTGAAACGCCCAGCTCTTCTGATAATTTGTCGAGTACCATGTTGGCTTTATTGTACAAATAAATAAAGTCCCAGGTAAAATTTTGGGTTTTTACAGGTGTAACGTTTACCATTAATTCAATTCCATCGTTGCTGATCTGACCAAGGTTTGAGGTAATTTCGCGGTATCCTGTTGACGCTGCAATATTGGCAAGCATAATCAAATCGGTGGTGGTTTTACTATAGTAGGAAAGATCAACACCCAATCGGTTGGAGAAAAATCGCAAATCGGTACCAATTTCGAATTCTTTCGATAATTCAGGTTTAAGATTTGGGTTACCTAAACGCCGATACTTTTCATACGCAGGTACTCCATTAACCGGGTAATTGGTTCCTCCAAATCCTCCGGCACGCAACATGGAAGGCCGGTATATTTCTGATGTCATAAATGGAGCTGCGTCATTTCCTGCAAATGCATAGCTCACTCTTAATTTTCCGTATGAAAGCATTTTATTTTCAGGCAGCAAATCGCTAAAAATAAATCCCATTGTAGCTCCGGGATAGAAAAAAGAATTGGCTCCAATTGGCAGAGTCGAAGACCAGTCGTTACGTGCCTGAAGATTTATAAATAGATAATCGTTAAATTCCAGACCTAATTGACCAAATATGCCAATCAGTCTCCTTTTATATTCATTCGTATATACTTCCGCAGCCCCACTTATATTGCCAACATTGTAATACCCCGGAACGACCAAGCCTCTGGAGACAATATTTACCCGTTTAAAAGAACGCTGGTTGATGTTGTTTCCAACGAGTAAATTATACTTCAAATGCCCTCCGAATAAATCCACTTCGTTTTTGTAATTGGCAACCAAATCGCTGTTTAGCTGTGTTTGATAAAGTCCTTCTTCTTTTACAGCACCGGCAACATCGTTTATAGTTCCTGAATTATTTGAACCTGGTGTAACTTTTGCAATGGCGCCGTGAACTTTTGAAAACTGAGAATAAGTATCTACTCCGCCGGTGAAAGAAACATTTAATCCTTTAAAAAGATCCTGAGTAATATTCAGATTTCCCATTACCCTGTTCTGATCAGCTTTTGCTCCGGTATTAGCCAAAGTAAAATACGGGTTTTGAGCATATCCGTTATAATAGTTATCCAGGTTGTTGAATTTATAATTATAATCTCTATAGTCAGGCAGGTAATGGTTAACAGGCTGATAAAGAATGTCTGAATAAATTACTGCACCTGTCCCTGCATCATCGCCCTGTCCGGTCGGAATTGTTTTTTGTACGCGGTTCATGTAGGTCGCACCAAAACTAAATTTCGTTTTTTCTGTTCCACCATTTCCTTTAAAAGTTAAGGTGTTTCTGTCCAAAACATCAACATCGCCGGGAAGTACTCCATCGCTTTTTGAATTGGTTGCTGATGCATACCAACCCATGAAATCGTTCCCTCCGGATAATGCCAAAGAGTTGTTTAAGGCATAACCGTATTCATAAACATCGCGAATTCCGTTCTTTTGATAAGAAAATGGTGCAAGTTGCTGTGTATTGTCAACAACATAGCCGGTTAACCGATCCTTTCCGTCCATTACCGGACCCCAGCTGCCATTTTCCTTCGAATCGAAAGTTCCGCTCCACCCTTGTCCAAATTTTTGCTGGAAATAAGGTAAGCGGCTAACCTCTGTAAAAGCAGAAGCAGTTGAAAAATTTACCACCAGATCATTGTTCTTTGCTCCTCTTTTGGTTGTAATCATGATTACACCGTTTGCAGCTCTCGAACCATATAAATTCGAAGCAGCAGCGCCTTTCAATACCGAGATTGTTTCGATATCTGCCGGATTGATATCGGATGCAGTATTTCCAAAATCGACTTTTGCATTTGCATTTAACGAATTTTCGGTGGCATTTCCGCTGTTAAATGAGTTATTAATCGGAACACCATCGACTACATAAAGAGGCTGGTTACTGCCTGTAATGGATGAAAGGCCGCGTACGATCACCCGCGTTGCAGCTCCCGGAGCTCCTGAACCGGCCGAAATTGAAACACCCGAAACTTTACCCTGTAAAGCTTTCGTGGCATCATCATTTCCAACATTGCCAAAATCCTCCCCTTTGAATTCGCTGACGGAATAACCAAGAGCTTTTTTATCTCTTTTTATTCCCATGGCAGTAACGACTACTTCATCAACTCCAATCACATTCGCCGTCAAAACCACATCAATTTTGGCGCTTGACGTAATTGGAATCTCCTGAGTGACCATACCCACAAATGAAAAGACCAACATTTTGGCCGACTCGGGAACAGTGATGGAGTAAACGCCATCCATGTTCGAAATCGTGCCCGTTGTGGTACCTTTCACCGAAACCGAAACTCCCGGAATTGGTAATCCGTCTTCCGAAGAACTCACTGTTCCGGTAAGTACCCTTGTTTGAGCAATCCCGCTCAAGATACTCATAACAAGAATAAATACTAGTAAAAATCCTGTTTTCATAGACTATTAATTTAGAGTTAAGTATAATATATCAACCGAGATTCAGATGAAGTCGGCAGAATTTAAAATTCTAATAATTACAAAAGGGGATTGACAAAGAATTCAACGACTGACCTGATTTATCAGGTAAACTTCTAAATTAGGTTTTGACAATAGATTATCCCCCGTTTTATGATCATCTCATTTTTTTTTCAACTGTTATTTTAAGCTTACAGCATAGCCAAACATATTAAAAAATTGACTGCAACTTCTTTTTTATCAATGTCTGGAATCTTTCGGAGGGTAAATGGTCTGAATCGACGGAAAAGTCATTTAAACCACAAAAATGTGCTGTTCGTTGACAGTTTCATGCAGATTGCTACTTACTACATCTTCATTAGTGCATATTACGAGCAAATTGTTTATGTCGGAAAAGCTGAAAATTCAGTAAATACTTTTACTTCATATCTGTCATTTTGAACTTGAGAAAGGATTCACATAAAGGCCATTATTAATTATTAATGGACTGACAGTGAATGTTCATAAATTTATCCTAGAGTTTCATCGGGATTTGAAAGAGAACATAAGATTAGGAGATATCTGGTAAACTTGTTGAAGTGAAATCCAATAAATTCAAAACTGAACGAAGACGTCACAGAAATTAAACGTGATCTCAAACACCGGCAAACGTTGCAACAAAATTCATTGCGTTTAATACCGTATTTTTAAAACTTCTATCTGATACAATCTTTGGAAAAGAAAGCGCACCAAAATTTAGGCGCATAGCTGGTCCCTGAATTTTTCAGACTTTTTTCAACGGATGGCGCAAGTTCTTTTTGGCCAACTTTTTTCTTGCGAACGAAATTTGATTTTTAAAGGTCGCATGGAATAGCCATGATTTTGCAATTTATTCTGAGAGAAAGAGACGATTACAAAATCATGGCTATTTCTATTAAGAAAAAAGTCGTGGCACTCCAACTAAAAATAAATTTCCGGATAATTTTTATCCAAAAACCTGAAAATAAGACAATCACAGAATCAAATCCGAAAATGGATTTGATTCTGTGTTGAACTACCCGAGCGTGCCCTATGCTATGAGGCAGAAAAAAAGGCAGAAAATGCGGATATATGACGCTCCACACAGTAGCCGCTATTCTGCCAGTTACCAAGCTCTGTTCTGCCAATTAGCAGCCACCACAGCGAACACCATTAGCCAACATTCAGCCAAATTGCAGCCATCACCGATTCACATGGTATGCACCACGGTGGATGTCAGAATCAGTCCTTGATTTGTGCAAATGCAGTCCTGATCTTATCAAATCAAAGGCGATCAACCAAAGGAGTCCTTGTTTGCGAAGCGATATAAATGATCATCAACTTATGCGACATATGGCGCATGTTCTGATTCCGTTTATAATCAGATAGCTGATCCGAAGGATGTGCTTTCTGATTGGTGTTTCCATTGCATTGGCTAGTTTTAATGGGAGGGTAGTGGGGCTCCGTTTGATAAATGACCGAACAAATTTGTCATGAACCTGAGAGGAATGACCGGAATGAAAATGAAGGGAAATGAATGAAGGAATTGACAAATCGGGTGAGATAAATGAATCAAACGTTCCTGGTGTGTGTCAGTACTGAGAACTGGAAAAGTGTGTGTTCTGAATGATCGGTTTTTCGGTCCGATTATTCAGAACTTCCACGTGGGGGGATGAAGATTGTTTGGCGAACAAATGAAGCAGAGAGTTGTGTTCTGTTCCATTTCAGGGAAAAGGAAACGGCGGTTAGTATAAATGCGAGGAGCCGGACGTACTGCAATCGCTGGGTTTTTGCTCGGATTCTGATTTGATTTTTTTTACTTTACTTTTTCTTTAACCTGTGCAACAAATTCGTTTGCTTTGAATGTTCCTCCAGGAGTGAAACTACCTGTTTGCTTCGTTC
>CAMDGL010000137.1 GCA_945897845.1 Chitinophaga pinensis
ATAAAACCCGGCGACATGGTCTGGATTCAGGATTATCAGTTAATGTTGCTACCTGCCATGCTCCGGGAAAAAATTGACGGAATCAGCATCGGATATTTTCACCATATTCCGTTTCCATCTTATGAATTGTTCCGTGTTTTACCTGAACGTGCCGAAATATTGAAAGGCCTAATGGGTGCCGATTTGATCGGATTTCATACCCACGATTACATGAGGCATTTTATCAGCGCTGCTTACCGTGTTTTGGGGCTCGACAGCGATTTGGACGAAATTCATTATGGCGACAGGGTGGTTCATGTGGATGCTTTTCCGATGGGAATTAATTATGACCTGCATTACAACGCGATATTGGACAAAACGGTGCTAAAAAAAGCCAATGAGTTCAGGAAGAATTTTGGCAACCACAAATTGGTGCTTTCAGTTGACAGACTTGATTATAGTAAAGGTATCATTCACCGGCTGAAAGGTTTTGCGCAGTTTCTGGAAAACAATCCGGAATACAGGGGAAAGGTTTCATTGGTGATGGTCGTAGTTCCGTCGCGCGACAGCGTGGACAGGTATGCCGACCTGAAAACCAAAATTGACGAGATGATCGGCTCACTGAACGGTTTGTATTCCACGCTTGACTGGAGCCCTATCTATTATTTTTACCGTGGATTTCCGTTCGAAGAACTGATGGCCTTGTATCACATAGCCAATTTTGCGTTGGTAACTCCTGTACGCGATGGGATGAACCTTGTTGCCAAAGAATATGTAGCCGTAAAACGTGATGAGCCCGGAATGTTAATTTTAAGCGAGATGGCCGGTGCAGCAGCCGAATTGCGGGAAGCTATCATTATCAATCCAAACAATATTGATGAAATTGAAGAGGCTTTGCTGGAATCTTTGAAGATGCCCGAAGACGAGAAAAAAATGCGGATGGAAAAAATGCGCAAGACCCTTTCAAAACAAACTGTCAACAAATGGGCGTACGATTTTACAACCGAATTGGCTTCGATAAAAGACATCAATACATTGCTTCAGAATAAAAAAATAAACACTGATTCGATCAAGGAAATTCAGAAATTATATAAAAAAGCTGCCAAAAGGTTGATCGTACTGGATTACGACGGGACGCTTGTACCAATTGTAAAAAATCCTGAAATGGCCATTCCTGACAAGAAATTGATTGAAACATTGAATCTTTTAGCATCGGACAAACAGAACAATTTGGTGATCAGTAGTGGGAGGGATACCGAATTTCTGGACAAATGGTTTAGCGAGCTCGACATTAATTTGGCTGCAGAACATGGCGCATTTTTTAAGGAACACGGTAAATGGCAGGAAAATGTAAGGACAAAATTTCCTGATGATGATGAGTTGTTGGAAATTCTTCAAAAAGCAACCGATAAAACACCCGGATCGAGAATAGAAATGAAAAAGACTTCCATTGTCTGGCATTATCGTAATTGTGATAAATGGCTGGCTGAACTTAGGCAACAACAGCTTGTCAACGCTTTGATGAGTCCCTGCGTGCGGCTAAACCTTCAGATCATGCGGGGGAACAAGGTTATTGAAGTGAAAACGGTGGGTGTTGACAAGGGAATTGAAGCCACCCGGCTAATGGATGCTGATAATTATGACTTCGTGATGGCCATGGGCGATGACATTACCGATGAAGACATGTTTCACGCCATGCCCGAAGATGCAATTACTATAAAAGTGGGCTCGATATCGGATCGTGCCCGGTTCAGTTTGCCTCAATCGGATACCGTGAAATTTCTGAAAAGTTTAATTTCTGACGGCAAGTAGAAAGTTTAATTTCTAATACAACTCGTGCAGAACAGGAAAAATACATTAACCCAATCGATATGGATAATACGGTCAACACAATAAATTTTACAGCAATATTCCTGATGGTTGTTGTAATTGTCGTTTTTCTTTTCATTTACCTGTTTATTTATAAACGGCTCAAGTTTTATACACAAAAGACTGCCAATCAGTGGGATGATTTTATGCTGGACATATTTAAAATTCCACTTCTGTGGCTTTTGGTGTGGATCATGATCAAATCATTTGCCCATTTGTTCCTGAAAGATCTTACTGTTTTCAAACATTTGATTCATGCCAACAACATTGTGCTGATTCTTTCTGTGGGTTGGATATTGATCAAATTCGTGAAGTTGGGTGCGTACCTGCTGAATAAAAAACTCGACATAAAAGCATCGGACAACTTGAATGCAAGAAGAAGGCTTACCCAATTGACCGTTTTTCAGAACATTGCAGATACTGTAATCGTAATTGTTACCATCTCTGTTGTGCTAATGACTTTTGACGGAGCGAGGGCAGTCGGGACAAGCTTGCTCGCATCGGCAGGTGTTGCAGGGTTAATTATCGGTTTTGCTGCACAAAAGAGCATAGGGATGTTTCTGGCCGGTATTCAGATTGCCATTACGCAGCCCATCAGTCTCGATGATGTGGTAATTGTGGAAGGTGAATGGGGCAGGATTGAAGAAATTACATTGACTTACGTGGTGGTGAAAATCTGGGACGAGCGGCGAATGATGCTGCCGGTAACCTATTTTTTGGAAAAACCGTTTCAGAACTGGACCAGATCCAGTGCCGATATCATGGGAACTGTTTTTTTCTATGTAGGCTACGATCTTCCGGTGCAGGCGATACGGGATTTTGTGCCTGAAATATTGAAAGACAATCCCAATTATGACGGGCGTGTTTTTAATGTGCAGATTACCAATTCCAACGAGTTGTACAAAGAGATGCGAATTTTGGTAAGCAGCAGCGACGCCTCAAAAAACTGGGACTTGCGCACCGAAGTACGCGAAAAAGTCATCGACTTTATTCAGGCCAATTATCCCGACTGTTTTGCTAAAGTACGGTTGAATCACAATAACGTTCGGACCAATGTGCAGTAACGTTATTCACAAGACACCGCAACTGTTATTGCTAAATAATTTACCTGTATGTTTCTTTTAAATCTCAACGCTCATTTTCAAGTGCTTCCCAAATCCTTGACGAACTATTCTCATCAATGTTGTAAGCCTGATGTCTGATGCGTCATTTTCAATGCGGGAAATGTAAGTTTTTGTCGTACCGCATTTTACAGCAAGCTGTTCCTGAGTCATTCCATGCTCTTTGCGAAGTTCTTGAAGCATGACACCAATTTTGAAAGATTCAAAACCTTCTTCAAATTCTTCCCTTTCAAGTGTTCCCCTTATACCGTACTGCGCATCCAAATGGTCAGTAAAGGATGTTAAATTGTTATTTGTCTGCTTTTTCATCGAAATATTTTTTTTTTAATTTTTCAGCTAATTCAATTTCATTTTAGGCGTTTTTTGAGATTTCTTTTGAAATCCGTTTAGCAATATTATCAGTTGTCCTTCATCAAAAAAGCTAAAAACCCTATAAATATTACTGCCAACTTCAACTCGAACTTCGAAGATTCCGGTAGTATCCTCCATGTATTTGAAATACTTACAAGGAACTCTTTCAATTGTTGTAATTAATTTTAGAGCCCAGTTGAATTTCCTTTTAACATCTGGGTTCAGTGTCTCAAAGAAGTCTAAATAGAAATTTTTGTAGTAATAAATGTCCCGTATAAATTTTTCGGCCATGAGTCAAAGTTAGCTAATCAGGTAACTATTTACAAGTAGGTGTCAAGTTTTTTTTGTATTGTCTTTTATTTGTAATAGCGGTAATAAGTTGCAGATGTAATTTATGGACGTATAAATCTGGACAAATGCCGTTCTTCTGAAAATAGCGCGGCGGTATTGATCAATGCCAGATGAGAGTATGCCTGTGGAAAATTTCCCAGTTGTCTTTTTGTTTCAAAGTCGAGATCCTCGCTGAACAGTCCCAGATGGTTTGAATAGCCAACAATCTTGTCAAAAATCTCCTTTGCTTCTTCAGTCTCGCCAGTTACATAAAGTCCGCGGATGAGCCAGAAAGTGCAGATGGTGAATGACGATGACAGCCGTCCAAAATCGTCGGCATTCAGGTACCGATACATCAATCCTTTGTAAAAAAGCTCCTTTTTTATGGCCTGAACTGTTTTTTTGTATCGTTCGTCAGTTCCTGAAATGAAGCCGTATTCTTCCATCAGCAAAAGCGAGGCATCCAAATCTGTTTCATTGTAAGTTTGGGTAAAACTTTGCATCTGTTCGTTCCAGCCATTTTCCAGAATGTCCTTTTTTATCCGTTCAGCTTCCTTTTTCCAAAGCTTCGCGTATTCTTTCATGTTAAGCAAATGGGCAATCTTAATTCCGCGGTCGAGGGTAACCCAGCACATTACTTTCGAGAAAACGAAATGTTTGTCGGAGTTGCGGATTTCCCAGATTCCGTTGTCCGGGTTTTCCCAGTCGGCTATAACTGCACGAATGATGTTTCGTACCACCTCCCATATGTCTTCAATTTCGTCGAGCGTTCCCGGAAAGAATTTGTAATACTGATAAATTACATTCATCAGATAACCATACACATCGTTCTGCTTTTGGAAATAGGCGGCATTTCCGACCCTGACAGGTCTTGAGTTTTCGTATCCTGCCAAATGCGAAAGTTCTTCTTCGTGAAGGATGCGTTCGCCCCGAATACCGTACATGATCTGAAATTTATCCTGCTTTGTTTTCAGGATGCCTTTGATGAAAACCATAAAACGACGCGCTGCACCAAAATGCCCCATGTCCATAAGTGTTTCTATCGACATCGAAGCATCACGAAGCCAGCAAAAGCGGTAATCCCAGTTGCGCACTTCGCCAATGGTTTCAGGAATACTGGTTGTTAAAGCCGCCAAAACCGCACCGGTCGGATGAAACGACATCAGTTTTAAAACCAGCATACTACGTGTAATGATCGGGTTATGGGTTTTGAATTTTTTTGATCGGTTTACCCAGTTCAGCCAATATATTTTTGTGCGGTTGTATTCAAGTCCAACCCTTTCAATGTCAATATTGATCAGCTTTTGGTTATTCGACAAAAGTATAAACTGGTCATTTTCAAGCACAATTTCTTTCTTCCCGAGAATTAAAGCGAATGGAAGGCTTGAATAGAGATAAACGCAATCCAAAGGATCATCTACCGAGTGGGTTTTAATAAATCTTTTGCTTGTATAGTGAACAGCCTCATTTTCTGCATATTTCATTTTGGGGTTGTAATTTACCCTGAACGTTGGCTTGCCCGATAACAACTTGATTAAACGGTAAATTTCCGGAGGAAGATAATGATCGGTATCGTTGAGTTTGTATCGGGGCATAAAATCGAGCACTTCAAAACTTCCTTCATCAGAAGTAAACAATGTGCTTAGAATATTCGTGTTCTCCACATATTTTTGGGTGATCGAATAGTTATCGGAAACCTCAAAGCTAAATTCGCCGCCTTTATCAACATCCAGTATTTTTGAGAAGATGGATGGCGAATCAAAATCGGGGAAACAAAACCAGTCAATACTTCCTGTTTCCGATATCAATGCTGCACTTCGGCAATTTCCAACCACCCCGTAATTTAAATTCTGCATAGCATACCTCTCCATTGTAAATTTCTAAAATTAGATAAATGAACCCGGATTAATGATGAAGCAATGTTAATTCTTGGTCAGGAAGAATCGCGGGTAATTTTAGTTGTCTGAAATCATGAAAAGTTTATCACTGGAATTTCAATGTAAAACCTTATCTTTGCAGAAGTTATATTAACGAAAATAAATTTTTAATTATGGGTAGATCGCAGGAAACGTTCAACAAAAAAGAAGTAAAGAACAAAAAAGACAAAAAAAGAAAAGACAAAGAAAAGAAGCGCCTGGAACGAAAAGACAACGATAAACCAAGTAGCCTTGATGATATGATTGCTTATGTTGACGAGAATGGAATGATCACTTCCACTCCTCCTGATCCCAATAAAAAGAAGACGATTATTAATTCGGAAGACATTGAAATCAGCATTCGTAAGCAAGAGGATGTTCCTTTTGACCCTATACGCAAGGGAACCGTGACCTTCTTCAATGATTCAAAAGGATACGGATTTATCCGTGATTCGGAAACACAGGAAAGTATTTTTGTACACGTAAACAATGTGCTCGAAGGCATTAAAGAAGGAAACCTCGTGAATTTTGAAGTTGAAAAAGGGTTAAAAGGATTCACTGCAGTTCAAGTAAAACTTTTTAAAGATAAAGTGGTTTAGTCACTGGTTTGTTACAAAAACTTAATTATTTGTGTTGAAGTATATCCGCAAATTCGGCTATTTTTACCAAATGTTTAGATATAAACGGTTCATTTCTGAAAAGAATGGACCGTCATTTTTTTTAGTAGATTTTTTATTCAAATTAAATCTTTTAACTCAAATTTAAATGAAACTTAAATTATTTGCCATTGCGGCATTTTTATTTTTTTCGCAGCAAATTTTCAGTCAGGACAGCTATCTTAAAGTAGCGGCAAAGGATTCAACGAAAGTTTATACCGGCGGAATAAAATACGAAGTAAAAACTTTTCCGCAGAAATTCGAAGCCAAAAAGCCCCAAAATGTAATTATGATGATTGGCGACGGAATGGGTCTGGCGCAGGTTTTTGCCGCACTCACAGCCAATGGCGGACAGCTTTATCTCGACAACTTTAAACACATTGGATTTTCGAAAACACAATCGTCTGACGATTTTATCACCGATTCTGCTGCCGGCGGAACAGCCCTTTCCACAGGACAAAAAACCTACAATGGAGCCATCGGGGTAAATACTGATACTGTTGCCATAAAAACCATTCTTGAAATGGCCGAAGACAAAGGATTGGCAACCGGTCTGGTTTCAACATCGGCCATTACCCATGCAACACCTGCTTCCTATATAGCCCATCAGGGAAGCCGCGGAAGCTACGAAGACATTGCGGCTGATTTTATGAAGACGGATATCGATGTTTTTATCGGTGGCGGATACAAGCACTTTACCCAGCGCAAAGATGGACGGGACCTGACCCGGGATCTTCAGCACAATGGCTATCAGGTTCTGCGCGATATGGACGAAATTGCCAGGGTGAAATCTGGTAAACTTGCAGGACTGATTGCCGACGAACACAACGATGTTTACCCAAACCGGAAAATGGATCTGCCACGTTCAACTGAAACTGCATTGAATATACTGGGACAAAACAAAAAGGGATTTTTCATCATGGTGGAAGGCTCACAAATTGATTGGGGCGGACATGCGAATAATACGATTTATGTAGTGAATGAAACGCTCGATTTTGATCGTGCAATTGGTAAAGCACTCGAATTTGCAGCGAAAGACGGTGAAACACTGATCATCGTTACTGCCGACCACGAAACCGGCGGAATGGCAGTTGTTGGTGGCGACCTGAAATCTGGAATGGTAAAAGGTGCATACACAACCGGAGGTCATTCTGCAATAATGGTTCCTATTTTCTCCTACGGACCCGGCGCCGAAAATTTTACCGGAATAATGGAAAATACAGATATCGCAAAAAATATCATCCGATTACTTGGATTATAAAACACTTTGAAGCAACAGTTGTAAAAAACTATGAATGGAAGCTTTGCTTTCATTCATAGTTTTTTACTTTTATGGGCTTTATTAATCCTCAACCGGGAGACATTTATGAACAATTCACTTGAAGTACTTGATCATGTCCGCCTTAATTTTTCACCATCAGGTCTGGTTTTTCTGAACATTTCCCTTGCGTTTATTATGTTTGGAGTAGCCTTAGGCATCAAAGTCGAACATTTCAGTGACATTTTGCGAAATCCAAAATCGGCCATTGTTGGTTTTATAAGCCAAACACTTTTATTGCCGGCACTCACATTTCTGTTGGTGTTAATTCTCAACCCAACACCAACTGTCGCGCTGGGAATGATCCTGGTTGCAGCGTGTCCGGGTGGAAATATCTCAAATTTCATCAGCTCCATGGCCAATGGAAATGTGGCTCTTTCGGTAAGTCTAACTGCCATTTCAACCACTGCAGCCATCTTTTTTACACCTTTTAACTTTGCATTCTGGGGCTCAATGTACATCGATTTTTACAATGCCCATGGCGCTGACGGACTGCTGCGCCCCCTGGTAATTGATAAAATGCAGATGTTCCAAACCGTTTTTATTCTACTCGGAATTCCTGTGATCATCGGATTGTTCGTGGCGAAGAAATTTCCCCGTTTAACCGAAAAAATTAAAAAACCGATCAACAGAGGTTCACTTCTGTTTTTTATTCTGATGGTAATTGCAATGCTTTCGGCCAACTTCTCCCAGTTTACCAGTTATGTGCACCTGGTTTTCCTCATCGTATTGATTCATAATGCACTCGCTCTTGCAACCGGTTACTTCTTTGGAAAACTAAATAAACTGAACCTGACTGATCAACGCACCATTGCCATCGAAACGGGTATCCAAAATTCAGGATTGGCACTGGCGCTCATGTTTAATCCCAAAATATTTCCTCCTGAAATGGAACTGGGCGGAATGGCAATTATTGCAGCATGGTGGGGAATATGGCACATTATCAGCGGATTGACGATTGCCTGGTATTGGTCGCGCAAACCTGCAATTGCATGACGATGAAACGTTGGTCGGTGGGATACGAGATTATCCGAACTTATGTACGCTTTGCTTTTTGGCTGACACATAAAAGCTTGGTGGTTACTGGCCGTCAACAAATTCCCAAAGGAAAACCAATCATTTTTGCCGCCAATCATCAGAATGCGCTCATGGACCCATTGGCATTGGCCTGCACCAATTCATTTCAAACGGTCTGGCTTGCACGTGCCGATATCTTCAGATCCAAATCGGCACAGTCGTTCCTGAAATACATTAAACTTCTGCCAATTTACCGCATTCGCGATGGGAAGGACAACCTTTCGAACAATGAGCAAATATTTGAGCAAGTCACCCACCTTCTCGAAAATGACCAGACAATAGGTTTGTTTCCTGAAGCTGCACATTCAGGTAAAAGACAAATGCTGCCGCACAAAAAGGCCATTCCGCGCATTGCGCTCGAAGCAGAAGCGAAAAACAATTTTAGCCTGAAGTTGCAAATTGTTCCGGTGGGAATTTTCTACGATCATTACTGGAAGTTTAACCGCACCCTCATTGTTCAGTATGGCGAACCGATTGAAGTCGACCGGTATCGCCAGGAATATGCTGGAAACCCACAAAAAGCAATGCTCAGTCTGCGCGATGAAATTCATAACCGAATCATTCCATTGACACTTCAGATCAATAGCAAAACGCATTATCAGGATTATGAAGATATCCGTCAACTGTTGGGTAAAACGTATTCAAATACCCGCTTTTTCAGTAAAAACAAAGTGCTGCAACTTTTTTATGCCGAGCAGGAATTGATTGCAAAACTTGAAAAGCTGGAAAACAGCCAGCCCGAAGTGCTTGAGAAAATTATTGAGGAAACCAATCTCTACTTCACGACAATAAGTGAATTGCACCTTGCCGACGAAAATATCGCAAATGCAGGAAATGCAAGTTTGGCAAAACTTGCAGTCAGATTGATCGCTGCGTTGCCCACTTTCCCATTTTTTGTCGTAGGCTTTTTATTTAATGCAGTTCCATTCTTTGTTCCCCGCAATATAATACGTCCGAAAGTGAAAGACCTTGCTTTCCTCAGTACTTTCAACTTTGTAGCCGGATTGGTTTTGTTCCCGGTTGTATATCTTGTTGAAGCCCTTTTGATTCTCAACCTGACCGGCTCAGCATTGATCGCTTTTTTT
>CAMDGL010000138.1 GCA_945897845.1 Chitinophaga pinensis
TCCGACCGTTGGCGCATCAGGTGCCGTTTTCGGTATTCTCCTCGGCTTTGGAATGTTGTTTCCGAACACTCAGTTGATGCTGCTTTTTCCGCCAATACCAATCAAGGCCAAATATTTTGTGGCAGGTTACGGAGCCATCGAGCTATTTATGGGACTTTCTGGTACCGGTGGCAATATTGCCCATTTTGCCCATCTTGGCGGAATGCTCTTTGGCTTTTTCATGATTAAATACTGGAATAAAAACACCAAACATTTTTATTAAAAGCCTCCCCCAACCCCTCCGAAGGAGGGGCGAAAGAACAGGGAACTGATATTTTTTGGGATTAATTCATGTCCACAATAAAAAAAACGTAACCATGAATCTTTGGGACGAAATAAAAGAATCATTCAGGGAAGGATCGGCCTTGACCCGGCTTATTTATATTAATCTGGGTGTGTTTTTGCTGATCCGCATTGTCAATGTTTTTTATTTTCTGGCAGGCACACAATTTCCATTTATGGACTGGCTGGCGCTGCCTGCCGATTTTGCAACGCTCGCCAGCAGGCCCTGGACATTGATCACCTATATGTTTCTCCATTTCGATTTTCTGCACATCCTGTTCAACCTGCTTTGGTTGTATTGGATGGGGCAAATATTTCTTGGCTATTTCGACCAGGGAAAACTGATTACCATCTATCTTCTGGGCGGAATATTCGGTGGATTGTTTTATGTTTTAGGCTACAATTCTTTTCCGGTTTTCGCCGGAATGGTGACAGACTCGCGGCTATTGGGTGCGTCAGCTTCTGTAATTGCAATTATTACAGCACTTGCCATGCATGCTCCCAATCACACAATACATCTCATGTTTATCGGGCCGGTAAAGATGAAATACATTGCACTTTTTTCTGTGCTGATGTATGTAATTGGTATTTCATCGAGCAATGCAGGAGGCAACCTTGCTCATTTGGGTGGCGCTGCACTGGGCGTTTTATATGTGCTTCAATTGCGGAGAGGAATTGATCCGGCAAAAGGGGTAAACTGGTTGTTGAATAGTTTGAAAAAACAATTTTCGCCCAAACCGAAAGTAAAAGTAACTTACCGGAAACCTGCAAACGATATTGAATACAACCGCAAAAAAAATCAGGATCAGGCCCGGATGAATGAAATTCTGGAGAAAATCAGCAAATCTGGTTATGGTTCGCTCACCAAAGAGGAAAAAGAAATCTTGTTCAGGATGGGGAAGTAGAATGTTTGCGAAGGTTTTGTTTTTTTGAATGTTTGATTGCTTCGCTTATGCTGGCATTTAGTTCGAACCCAATCAAAAGTATCAACGAAAGAAAATACATCAGAAGCATAATTACCAGCAAAGTGCCTATCGATCCGTACAATTTGTTGTATTGGCCAAAACGGTTGATGTAATAAGAAAATACAACAAATGTAATAACAATAAGAAAAGTAGAAAGAGTGCTTCCGGCGGAGATAAAACGCCATTTGGTTTTTTTTGCCGGAGCCAGATAATACAAAAAAGAATTGGCTATAAAGAACAAAAACACAATAACAAGCCATTTGCCGATGATCAAAGTGTAAATGGTAAAAGCATCTTTGAGATAATTATTGGCAACCAGGTAGTTGATAAAATGTTGACCGAAAGTGATCATTCCGATTGCAGCAGTAATGAGAAACGAAAGGATTACAAGTAACACAAGGGCTATAAGGTGTTGTCCCCACCAGGTCCGGCGTTCAAAAGTGTGAAGCGAGGCATCAAATGCACTCATCATGGAGGCCAATCCATTGGTTGAAAAAATGAGTGCCATAAAAAATCCAATAGAAAGTAAATCACCACGTTCCTTTGTAAGGATATCCTGAACTGTTTCTTCGATGGCTAAAAAAGCAGTCTCCGGAACCATATCCTTGATCAGCAGGAATAGTTCAATCTGGAAATTATCAATCGGAATGTATGGGATAAGCGTAAAAAGGAAAATAATGGCCGGGAACAATGCCATAAAAAAGCTGAATGTAATAGCAGAAGCGCGTGTTGTAAGAGATCCATCGACGATGCTTCTCCAGAAGAAAACCATCACATCATAAAGCGGCATTTCATCAAACCCCGGAAAGGTTATTTTTTTTGCCTTTTCCAGAATTCGATTCCAGAAGGAAATTAGCTTTTGTAAGATTCGTTCAGGCATTAACCCTGTTTTTCAATTTTGAACTGGTGGATATAAGATCTATTAGCTTTGGGCTTTAACAAAAAATGAACCCTGAAAGTACCGGTATTGGTGATTAAGCTTCCTATTGCATACCGTGAACTGTCAGTCCCTCCCTGATATATAATACTAAATTGTTTGGGTTTGTTGACTTTGAAGAACTCGGCAACGATTTGCTGTGCCTGCGATTTACTGAAAACATCGTCGTGTGATTGAACTACCAACTCAACATTCTGATTAAAAAAACTTGCCAACATTACGTCATTTCCACTCTGTATGCTCAAAATAATTTCGTTGGGAATTTGTGAAAACGACTGTGAAACAGTTGTAAACAGACCGAAAAAAATTAATATCAGCACAAATTTCAAGTTCTTCATTTTTAATAACTTTTGTACGGGCTTCTTTCAACGAGAAACATTACCAAAACCGAACAATTGTTTCATTAAACAAATACTTTTTTGTAAAAGTAATAAAGTAACCCTTCTTCCTGGAGATTCTTTCAGGCATTAACCCTGTTTTTCAATTCTTAATTGATGAATGTATGAGTTGTTGTCTTTGTTTTTAAGTAGAAAATAAACCCTGAAAGTACCTGTGTTCGTAACTAAACTCCCGATTGCATAACGGGCGCCTTCTTTCCCGCCTTGATGGATAATATTGAATTGTTTGGGCTTGTTTGCTTTAAAAAACTCGGCAACAATTTGCTGAGCCTGAGATTTACTGAAAACATCGTCGTGTGATTGAACCACCAACTCAACATTCTCATTAAAATAACTTGCCAACATTACGTCATTACCACTCTGAATGCTCAAAACAATTTCATCAGGAATTTGTGAAAACGACTGTGAAACAGTTGCAAACAGACCGAAAAACAATAATATCAGCTTAAATTTTAAATTCTTCATTTTAATAATTTTTGTTCAGACTTCTTTCAGCGTGAAACATTACCAAAAACCATGCAATTTTTTCATTAAACAAATACCTTTGCAAAAGTAACAAAATTCAAATGAAAATCAGCCTTCTTGTAATCGGTAAAACAGACGAAGCCTATCTCCAAAAAGGATTGGAAATATTTTTAAAGCGTGTGCCTCATTATATTCAGTTTGAAATGAAGGTGATTCCGGATATTAAAAATGCCAAAAACCTGAGCGAAGACCAGCAAAAGGAGAGGGAAGGGGAGCTGATTTTGCAGCAAATCCTTCCTTCCGACGAATTATTTCTGCTCGATGAAAATGGCATTGAAGCATCATCGGTTGATTTTGCACGGTTTTTGGAGAAAAAAATGCTTTCAGGAATAAAGAGACTGGTTTTTGTAGTTGGCGGTCCTTATGGATTTTCTGGAAATATTTATTCAAGGGCTTCCGGGAAGATAAGTTTGTCCAGGATGACTTTTTCGCATCAAATGGTCCGGCTCATTTTTGCTGAACAATTGTACCGTGCTTTAACCATCCTGAAGGGAGAACCATACCACCATCAATAAATTTATTCCGGCGAAATTCGGGCTTGAACCATAAATTTAATTATTTTGTGACATGAAGGAATTCCGAAAATATTTATTCCCTGTCCTTTCGATCCTGTTCTTTTTGCTGGCAGCCGTTCAGGAACACCGGACTTTAAAACATCAACCTGAAAAAAAGCTCATTCAGGCCTTTCAGCACACCTTGCACAAGCAGGAACTGGAACTTTCGGGATACCTGAACAATGTCGAGAAGAGAATAACCGACAACCCGACTTCCGAAAATTATGCCACTATTTTCTCTGACCTGAACGAGCTTTTTGAAAATAAAGGCCTTGGATTTGCGATTTTTCAAAATCAAAAGATGATCTATTGGTCGAGCAACCATTTTTCATTTCCAAATTTACAATCAAAATTTACTGGTAGAAATGGACTGGTAATTTTACCAAACGGAATTTTCGAGGCCCAGAAAAGAATGACGGGAGGATTTCAACTCGTGGGCCTTATACACATTAAAAACAATTATTCGTACGAAAATCAGTTCCTGAAAAATTCCTTTATTAAACCCTTCGACCTGCCTTCCAATTTCCAAATCGTTGCCGAAAAAGGCAATAATTCATACGAAATAAGGGACTTGACCAATCAATATATTTTTTCGTTGATACCAACCGGCAAATTACTGGTCAATGAATCTCAACTCAACTTCACGGCTTTAATTTATTTGCTTGGATTACTATTCCTGCTTCTGACAGTTTACAGGAAGATGAACGATTACCGCGAAGAGAGTTTTGTGCCGAAGATGTTCCTGCTCATGGTGTTTCTTTTCGTGATTTACTGGATTCACATTATATTCGAAATCCCGGCGATACTGAACCATTTGGAGATTTTTAGCCCCAGATATTACGCGGTATCAACATGGCTTCCATCGTTGGGAGACTTTTATCTGATTACCGGATTGTTGTTCTTCTGGAGCCTGGTTTTTGTCAGGGAATTCGCGCTGCATGGGCCACGCGGAAAACAAATGATCCTTCCATCATTCATTTTTGCCGGTTCCCTTTATCAGCTTGTGGGACTTATGATTGGCAATTTGATCGGCAACAGTAATATTACCTATAAATTAAACCGGATTACAGATATCGATCTTGTCAGTATAATTAGCTATCTGGCCATCGCGATGTTACTTTTTTCAGTTTTCCTGATTAATCTTAAAATCATCGAAAAATCGGAAAATATTTTAAACAAGCGAAAGTTCCAGTTATTTCACCTTGCAGCCCTGCCAATTTCGATCTTGTTTTGTATTGTTTTTAATGAGGGCGAATTGTATCTGCTGACATTGTTTTTCGCTGTCAATTTGCTGCAAAGTCAGGTGAAGAAAATGCACATCACAAAGTTTTCTCTTTCGTATGCTATCCTGTTTATCTCTTTGTTTTCGATCACAACGTTGTTGGTTGTTTATAAAACCATTGAGCAGCGCGATATTCAGATTCAAAAACTAATGGCTGTTAATTTAAGTTCGGAGCAGGATCCGGTAGCTGAAGTTTTCTTAAATAATATGCAGAACCAATTCAATATTGATTCGATTATTCATAAGCTATTGGTACCGCCATATAAGGACTTGGAAAACTACCTCAACCGGAACTATTTTGATGGCTATTTCAGGAAATTCGATATCCAGTTTTGGTTTTGTACCGGTAACGACAGTGTTATCATACAGCCTGAAAATATTTCGGAACCATGTTTCCCGTTCTTCGAAAAAATGATTTCTACTTCAGGAATTAAGCTTCCCGCAAGCAGCTTTTATTTCATGAACAACATGAACGGTAAGGTTTCGTATTTAGGACGACTTTATTATCCTTTGGGCGACGATTCAAACGGAATATCGGTTTACATTGAACTGAATTCGAAAACTATTTCGGAGGGAATCGGATTCCCGGAATTGCTCATGGACAGGACTTTGATTAAACCATTCAGGTACAAATACCTCTCGTATGCAAAATATTTCGATGAAGAACTGGTGAACCGGTCGGGCGACTACGATTACAATTACTATTATCAGGCGTACAACCTCGAAAAAGCGGATTCTGAATTTGAATTCAGACAATGGGATGGTTACGACCATGTTATATACAGTTACGATGAAATAAACCATATTATAGTTAGCAATCGCTCGGTTCGGCTGGTCGATTACCTTATTTCGTTTCCGTACATATTTGTCTTCTTCTTTGTATTTGTTTTGTTCATCGCACTCGTGGGCAATCCATCCTTCCGGAGGCTGATGATTCCGAACGACTTGCGCTTCAGGATTCAGGCTGCGATCATTTCAGTGGTTTTGATCTCGCTCATTTTTGTGGCCACCGGTACCATTTATTACAACCTTCAGGAATACAAAATCAGGCACCAAACCGATCTTCAGGAAAAAATGTCTTCTGTTTCGGTTGAAATCGACAATATGCTGGGAAATGTAAATTCGATAACTCCAGAATTACAGCAATGGCTCTACATTGAATTGTATAAATTATCCAATATTTTCAGGACCGACATCAATATTTACGATGTAAACGGTGAACTGCTGGCGTCCTCGCGACCCGAAATATTTCGAAAAGGCATTACCTCCGAAAGAATAAATGCAAAGGCATTCTATGAATTGTCGGAAAAGTATCAGCTCAACTATTTTCAGCCTGAAAAAATCGGAAACCTTTCCTATCTCTCAGCTTACGAACCGATTATGAACAACCGTGGCGATTATCTGGCATACCTGAATTTGCCTTATTTTACGCGGGAGGATGAATTGAAACAGGGAATTTCAACTTTCGTAGTGGCATTTATCAATCTTTACCTCATTTTGTTTCTTGCCAGCGTGATTGTGGCAGTAATTTTATCGAACAAAATCACGTTGCCATTGAGTCTGATCCGAGAAAAACTGAAAGGAATCCAACTCGGAAAAAAGAACGAACAGATCAGTTACGAGGCTGAAGACGAAATTGGAGCGCTGGTAAGGGAATACAACCACAAAGTTGACGAGTTGGCCGAAAGCGCCGAGTTGCTTGCCCGATCGGAACGCGAATCGGCCTGGCGCGAAATGGCCAAACAGGTTGCCCACGAAATTAAAAACCCGCTTACGCCTATGAAACTGAACATCCAGTATTTGCAGCGGGCAAAGGCCGAAGGCAGGGAACATTACGATGACTTTTTTGAGCGCGTCACCAAAAACCTCATCGAACAAATTGATACCCTTTCAGGAATTGCCACCGAGTTTTCGAATTTCGCACAAATACCAAAAGCGAAAAATGAAGTTTTTAACCTGCTTGAAGTACTCCGAAATGTTTGCGACCTCTTCGAACCCAACGAAAACCTTCGCTTTTCATTTGAGATGAACAACCTGAAAGAAGTTCGCATCTTTGCTGACAAAGAACAACTTTCAAGGGCATTTCTTAATCTGATAAAAAACTCCATTCAGGCGATTCCGACAGATAAAAATGGGGAAATACGCATTGCGGTAAAAAAGGATGAATCGGTTGCACTTATTGCCATCAGCGACAATGGATCAGGAATTAACGAAGAAGCACTTGAACATCTGTTCGAACCCAATTTCACAACCAAAACCAGCGGAATGGGGCTTGGACTATCGATCGTGAAAAATATCGTCAATAATTTTGGCGGGAAAATCTGGCACGAAACAGAATTAGACAAAGGGACGACTTTTTACATTGAAATCCCCGTATTTAAAAATGGGAAAAACCTAAATTAACGAATAATGAACTACAAAAAATTGGGCCAATCAGATTTGTATTTATCTGTGGTTACATTTGGCGCATGGGCTGCCGGAGGCTGGATGTGGGGCGGAACTGAACGAAAAGAATCGGTAAAGGCAATACAGGCTTCCTACGATTGCGGAGTGACTTCCATAGATACTGCACCAGCTTACGGACAGGGAACCAGTGAAGAAATTGTAGGAGAAGCGATAAAAGGCATTCCACGCGATAAGGTTCAGATCCTGACAAAATTCGGGCTGGGCTGGAGCGAAACAAAGGGGCAGTTCTTTTTTCACAGTAAAAACAATGAAGGCAAACCGATTGATATTTACAGATATGCCGGAAAAGATGGCATTGTCAGGGAATGTGAAAACAGTTTGCGACTACTTGGAACCGATTACATTGATCTTTTCCAGATACACTGGGCCGATCCGACAACACCTGTTCAGGAAACAATGGAGGCTGTAACCCAATTGATAAAGGAAGGAAAAGTGCGCTATGCCGGCGTTTGCAATTACGATGTGTCGCTTATGAAAGAGGCTGCAAAATACATCGATCTTGTTTCAGACCAGGTTTCGTACAGCATGCTTAACCGGGGAATCGAACAGGAACTTGTACCTTATCTGATCGAAAACAATCAATCGGTGCTTGCTTACAGCCCATTGCAGCGCGGTGTACTTACCGGGAAATTAAAACCGGGGCATCATTTTGCCGAAGGGGACACACGAGCCGACTTGCCTTATTATTCGGATAAAAACATACAGTTGACCAATGCTTTTCTTGAAAAAATTAAACCGTTGGCGGATGGCAAGAATGCAACATTAAGCCAGTTGGTAATTCAATGGACAATCAGCCAACCCGGAATTACCATCGCTTTGGTTGGCGCCAGAAATGCTGCACAGGCCATTCAGAATGCAAAAGCAGCCGAAATGAAATTAAGTTCTGAAGAAATCAGCTTTATCGACGATGAGCTTAAAAAGTTGAAACTGGAATTTTAATCGAATTGGGGACAATCGGCTTACCGGTTGTCCCATTTTTGCCGGTCAAACGATTCGTTTATGGAGTAATCAATTCTGGTATCGCCAACACAATCCTGAAGAATATCCAGCGCCCTGAAATTGATTATGATTTGCTCCGCCTGTTTGTAGGTTAAGTGAGCAATGCGGGCGAATTTGCTGACCGAAATTTTTTCGTGGTTTTCGAGATAATCGAGCAGGATTTTCTCGCCTTCGGAATAGTTAATCAGGATTCCATCCGTACTTTTTTGCAGCTTCCAAACTTCGAGCATCACTTTGTTGGCCAGCCGGTTTTCATCGTCTTTCCTGAAGTATGCCCACCAATTGCCATTTTCGTCCGCAGCAAAATGAGGTTTATCAAGACTTGGCTTTATCATTACTTCGAGCACCGTTTTCCCGTCGATGAAATGTTGCTTCGTGGTAAAATCAATCATTGGTTTTGAATAAATGCGGGCAGCAGCTTCCACCATGTAATATTCCTCTTCCGATCGCACGCCGGCAATGTTACCGTTGTCTTTTACACCAATGAGCAGTCGTCCGCCGTCGGTATTGGCAAAAGCCACCAACGACCGCGCAATCTTCCTGGAGTCGCTGATGCAGTATTTAAAATCCAGGGTCTGATGCTCGCCTTGCTGTATCAGTTTTAACAGATATTTGCTCACAACAAATTAGTATCAAGTTTCAAATTCTCACCGGTTCTAAAATTTCCCTTCCAATTACCATGCATTTATTTTTTCCTGAAGGATTATAGGTGAGCATTTCATATCCGTCAATATTAAGATTTTTTATTAATAGTTTGATTGCTTCTAAATTTTCGTGAGTTGCTGTGATTTCAGGAACCAAAGGAGTGCGAACAATGAGGATTTGAGTCTTTTCGAATTGAAGCTTATAAAGATTTTCAAGGATTAAATCGTTGTACCGGCCAGTATAAAAGTGGTGTTTTTGCCTGTCAGCAATTTTCAGATCGAAGTAAATAATATCGGTAAAAGGTTTTAATGTTCGTTCAAAGAGCTCGTAATCAAAGAAGCCGCAGGTCTGCACAGCAATATTGATTGACTGTTTTTTCAATTCTTTACAAACCTTTTCCAGATAGGGCAAATGCATCAGAGGTTCACCTCCTGAAAAGGTAACTCCACCCCCTGATGAATCATAAAATGCTTTGTCTCTCAAAAGTATTTCCACAAGTTCGTCCGGCAAATATTCAGTTCCAACCTGTTTTAAGGCATTGAAATTACATGCATCAACGCATTTGCCACAATTGGTGCATCTTTCACGAT
>CAMDGL010000139.1 GCA_945897845.1 Chitinophaga pinensis
AGTCACTTTTCATTCCGGTATCTACTAAAACAGTTACTCCTTCAGTCGTCCGGATTAGAAATGAATTGCTCCTTACTGAAAGCACCTGCCAGATTTGGGTTCCATTGGACAATTTCCAGAAATTCATTTTTTGCAAGGTTAAATTAAAACTAAATTAGCATTTGTTCAGGTCAAATTCAAGTTTCATTAATTGAAAATAGATTTCAGAAAAACTGCAATTCAAAAAAATGGTTATTTCACTCATATTAATTATCTTAGTATGCGCATGTGAGATTACAACGAATGAATTCAAACCTTCTAAAATAAGCAAAATGAAACCAACCATTCAAAAAATCGCAATTGTTATCGGGATAGCAATAATTATCCTGATTTTGCTGGTTCAATTCTTTTCAATCCGTAAACTGAAAGATCGTGTACAACTTGCCAATGTTGAACTGGCAACTTTGAACGATTCCGTTTCAGTACATAAATCGAAAACCGGACAATTAACCTTTAAAATTGCATCGGTCGAAATCGAAAAACGCAACCTGAAAGAGTCACTTGAACTTCTCGATTTAACAACGAAAGAATTAAGAAGTCAGGGAATAAGATACCGGGATATTATCAATGTACAAAAAGCCACAATTGAGGCCTTGGGAAAAGGATCAACAATTATTCACGATACAACGATAATTACCAATACCGATACGATCAAAATCGAAAAATTCGATTGGTCAAATGACTATTTAAGCCTGAATGGCTCAATCAAAGACAAGATTCTTGATTTTAATTACAAATACAAAACCGGGATTAACATTGTAACCGAACAGAAGCCCAAAGGAACCATCGTAAACTTTTCACTGGCTGATCCGAATGCCACTGTTACAACCGCGACAAGCATCACTGTCACCCGTAAAAAATCAATCCTGGAAAAATGGTACATCACAATACCTGCAGGCGTTTTGGGAGGTTTCTTATTGGCGAAATAGATTTTTTGAAGCCGGATGCGATTTACTGAATACTGAACATTTGTAATTACAATTACAATGTCAATACACATACTTTTTAAAAAGCAATACCCTAATTCCGGGAATACTCTCAAGTCAGAAACAAACAACATTTTGAAAATCAATTTATTAAATATTTTATACTCAAGTTAAAGATGAAAAAAATCCTGATTTTTGTAATTACAGCTTTTGTAGTTGTTTTTGGGAAAACATCCCAGGCAACTGAAATCGAGTTTAAGGAGTTTGACCTCCCAAACGGGTTGCACGTAATTGTGCATGAAGACCACTCCGTGCCAATTGTTGCAGTTTCGGTCATGTACCATGTCGGTTCAAAGAATGAACAACCTGACCGAACCGGCTTTGCACATTTTTTTGAACACCTGATGTTTGAAGGGACAAAAAACATCGATCGCTTCCAATACGATAAAATTGTTGAAAGCGCAGGCGGTACCCTTAACGCAAACACAAGCAACGACAGGACTTATTACTACGAAATTCTTCCTTCGAACCAGCTTGAGCTTGGGCTTTGGCTCGAATCGGAACGCATGCTTCATGCACGTGTTGATTCGATTGGTATTGCCACTCAGAAAGGTGTTGTTGTTGAGGAAAAAAAACAGAGCTACGACAACAGGCCATATGGTTCAGTGCTTCCTGAGTTATTGGGACACGCATTTACAAAACATCCCTACCAATGGGCTACTATCGGCAATGCTGACCACATTAAGGCTGCCAAAGACGAAGAATTTAAAAAATTTTACAATTCATTTTATGTTCCGAATAATGCAGTACTGGTGTTGGCAGGGGATATCAGTTTTGAAGATGCAAAAAAACTGACTGAAAAATATTTTACCGATATACCATCAAAAAAAGGTGAAATATACCGTCCAACCATAACTGAGGAAATTAAGCTTTCAGAAGTCAGAGATACCATTTACGACAATATACAATTGCCTGCAGTATTCCAGGCTTACCACATCCCGGCAATGGGGAGCAACGATTATTATGCGGTTCAAATGTTGAGCCAGTTACTTGCAACCGGACAAAGTTCAAGGTTATACAAATCGTTGGTTGACGAGCAGCAATTGGCCATTCAGGTAGATGCCATCCCTCTTCCATTCGAAGATCCGGGATTGGCAATCATTTTAGCCCTGCCAAATATGGGACTCGATTGTTCCAAGCTTGAGGCTGCCATGGACAAAGAAGTAGAAAAAGTACAGAAGGATTTAATTCCTGAAAAAGAATTTCAGAAATTGAAAAACCAGATCGAAAATCAGATTGTAACGGAAAACTCGACCATCGCCAACAGGGCAAATACCCTCGCAGAAAATTATACTTATTTTAAGGATGCCAACAGGATTAATACCGACCTGAAAAAATACCTCGCGGTAACGCAGGAAGACCTGAAACGTGTTGCCAACAAATATTTCAGGAAAGACAACCGGGTAGTTTTATATTACCTTCCAAAATCATCAAAAAATTAATCCTTATTCAAAAAAAGCAAAATCATGAAAAAATTAGCTTATTCCATATTTATACTATTTCTGACACTCACAGTAAATGCCCAGCTCGACAGGAGTATCCGGCCCAATCCGGGACCTGCACCAAAAATACAACTCGGAGATTACCAGATTTTTACGCTTGATAACGGGTTGAAAGTAATTGTTGTCGAAAATCACAAAATTCCTAAAATCACCTACCAGCTCAGTCTCGATATTGATCCGGTGCTTGAAGAAAACCAGGCTGGTTATGTGGCAATAACCGGCGATCTTTTACGGGCCGGAACAACAACCAAAACAAAAGCAGAAATCGACGAAGCCATCGACTTTATCGGGGCATCGTTAAATACCTACTCAACTGGAATTTCAGGCTCGGTGCTAACAAAATTCAGTGGCGACCTGCTTGGTATCATGAGCGATGTTTTGTATAACCCTTCTTTTCCTGCTGAAGAGTTGGAAAAATTGAAAAAGCAAAACATTTCCGGTATCCAAACAGCGAAGAATGACGCGAATTCGATTGCAAACAATATTAATTCGGCGGTGATGTTCGGGAATAAACATCCTTACGGGGAAATCAATTCTGAAAAAACCTTTGAAAACATCACCTTGGATAAATGCAAGGAATATTACAAAACCTATTTCAGGCCAAATGCAGCTTACCTGATCATTGTCGGCGACATTACTTTAAAGGAAGCACAGTCGCAGGCGAAACAATATTTCGGGAAATGGCAAAAAGGCGTTGTTCCGGCTCATAAATACAATTTTCCTGAATTGGCTAAATCGCCCCGAGTGGTCATCGGCAACAGAGATGGCGCTGTACAATCGGCAATAATGGTCAGTTATCCGCTTGAATTTAAACCCGGTAATCCAGATGCAATTAAAGCCAGTGTAATGAATTCGATACTGGGCGGCGGAAGCCTTTCATCGCGGATCAATGCCAATCTAAGGGAAAAGAACGCCTATACATATGGTGCATATTCTTCGCTGAACCCGGATAAGCTGGTTGGTTCATTCAATGCTTCAGGAGAAGTAAAAGGCGAAGCAACCGACAGTGCCATGATTGAACTCCTTTTTGAAATTAAGCGGATGATTACTGAACCAGTTGACAATAACATGCTGGAACAGGTGAAAAGCAGGATGAACGGATCGTTTGCCAGATCGCTCGAAAATCCATCGACCATCGCACAATTTGCCCTGAATATTGAAAAATACAAATTGCCAAAAGATTATTACGCCACTTATCTCGAAAAACTTAGCAAGGTAACAGCAGCTGATGTTCAGGAAATGGCTAAAAAATATTTAAAGCCTGAAAATGCAAATATTATCGCCGTTGGAAATGCCGACCAGCTTCAAAAAACAATGGCAAAGTTTTCAAAAGACGGCAAAGTTGAACAGCGCGATTTTTACGGTAATCCGGTGAAAGCGTTGGAAGCTCCTTTAAACCTGACGGGGATGGATGTTATTTCTAAATATGTAGAGGCTATTGGAGGACAGGAAAAACTGGCAAAAGTCAACGATGTAATAATTAAGATGGGATTTTCGATGCAGGGGATGAACCTTGAAATCATCACCAGACAGAAAGCGCCAAACAAAACGAGTATTGAAACCCTGATGGGTGGAAATGTCGTGTCGAAACAGGTATGCAATGGTGCAAAAGCCATGGTAAAAAGCCCGATGGGAAACAAGGAACTGACAGGAGACGAACTGGCAGAAATGTTGGTTCAATCGACCCTGAATGCCGAATTATACCTTGACAAAATTGGAGTCAAGGCTGAATTGAAAGGCGCTGAAGATGTTGATGGCCAGCCAGCATGGAAAGTACAAATGACTTTACCCACAGAAAAAAACATAGTAGATTTTTACGACCAGAAAACCGGTTTGAAAGTAAAATCAATAGCCCAGCAGGGGCAGATGAGTGTGACTACGGGTTATTCAGACTACCGCGTGGTTGAAGGTGTATTATTCCCGTTTAAATTAAAACAGTCAGCTGGACCTCAATCATTTGACATCATCGTCTCAAGTGTGGAAGTAAACAAAGGCATTGATGATTCGGTATTTGAGTTTTAACATTTCTGATTATCTATTGTAATGATGACCTTTCGCGGCGTAAAGATCAACACATAAACAAAAAGCTCTTCTTTCGAGGAGCTTTTTGTTTTCCCGAAATTCAGGAATACCCGGAAATAATTGTACTATTAGTTTCATCCAAATTCGCTGATTCGCTCTAAACGCGCAACATCCAGTAATTCGACACTTTTACAGTGCATATCAATCAGTCCATCATCTTTAAATTCCTTCATCATCCGGATAACGCTTTCGGTTGACATCCCGGTTAAATCACCCAAATCGGCACGTGAAAGCGGCAGTTCAAACGATTTGCTTTTAAAAATCCGGTTTGACAGACACAGTAGAATATCTGCCAATCGCCCATGCAATTGTTTCTGAGTCAATGAAAAGAAGCGACCATAAATTTGCGATGTTTTCTCGTTTAACAGATTGATAATCCGATATGAAAACTCCGGATTCTGTTGTAATAATTGTCTGAAAATCTGAATATCAATCATCCTGACCTTTGAATCGGTGTATGTAGAAACCGAGTACGGCAACTTATTATTACCTTCAAAAAGTGACGATAGACCCAGCAAATTATTTTTAGTAAAAAGGGTAAGAATCAGATTTTTATTCCGCTCTTCAAGATATACTTTTACCAAACCTTCTTCCAGAAAGTAGATGTGCGACGCAAAAGCACCTCTTTTACAAACGGTTTCTCCCTTTTTGAAATTAATGCTAACAGAATGCTCATCTATCAGCATTTTTTCTTCTTTGGTTAAAAGCTCGTACCAGCTTAAGTTAAAATCGAAAATGGAACACTGGGTTATTCCCTTTGTTTCAGTGGTTCTGTTCATATAGAAATCGAAAAATTAAATGCTCACAAAAATAACTGCTTCAAGTCAGTTTTTTCCTGACCGAAATTAGGTTTTATCCAAGTATAAATCAAGCCCTCAACAAATTTTAATCAGACTTGCCCCTTTAGCTTTGCCAACAACAGACTTCATGAATAAAACGAATTAAAATTCGAAAATATTCGACTGATAGTCAAATCAATAAAACAATTTAACAAACACAAAATTCAACCTGTTATGAAAAAAACTATTCAATCGGCCGCACTTTTGGCTATGCTTATTCTGGTATCATTGCTTCATTCGTGTAAAGAAGATCCACCTCCAACACCAGACAATTCATTCCTGACCTTAAAGTCATACATGATGACCAACAACCTTGATTTACCAGCCTTATTAGCCAATCCAAGTTGGGTTGTCGATCCTTTTGCGACCACTGCCACACCAACTGCAGGGATCGTTGACGAAGCCACCAGTACTATTCCTGGTTATACCATTTATGACATTCGTTCAGCTACCGATTTTGCCGCAAACCACATTAAAAATGCAAAAAACGTAGTTTTAAAAGATGTGATCACCACTACCGAAACGCTTGGACTCGCCAAAGATGCAAAAATTCTGGTAGTTTGTTTAACTGGACAAACAGCAGGTCAGGCGGTAATGGCTTTACGCTTGCTGGGTTGGAAAAATGCTCAGGTATTAAAATGGGGTATGGCCGGATGGAATGCAACATACCAGGGGCCATGGGTAAGCAACTCTGGTTTTGTAACTCCTGCAAATGGCGATCTGGCCGTAGGAAGTGCCAATTGGGTAACAACTGCTGCACCTGCAACCGGCTCGTTTGCTGAACCTACCTTTACTTCAACTTCAACTGATGGAGCTGTTATTTTGAAAGAACGCGTTCAGGCTGTACTTAATGTAGGTTTTTCAACTGCTGATGGTGCTGCAGTATTAGCTGCACCGACTACTTTCAGCATCGTAAATTACTGGCCTGCTGCCGATTATACAACTTTAGGTCATTATGCCGGAGCATACGATGTCCCTGTAATTTCATTGACTGGCGATTTACACAAAGCATTCGATTCATCGAAAGAAATGTTGGTATATTGCTATACCGGACAAACATCAAGCGTAGCATCCTTCTGGTTAAATGTATTGGGTTATAAAACAAAAGGTATTGGTTTTGGAACAAACCGGATGATTTATACTGCATTGAAAGCTGCCTCAAAACCAGTATTTAAAGGCCCAAAAATCTGGACAGTTACACAGTAAACATCCATTCAATCAATCAATTATAAACTGAATTACTTTCTTTTTTTCGGAAGGTAATTCAGTTTTAAAAAATGATCGTTTTGCAGTTTTCCATTATTTCAGTTAATCACCATCAGAAAATATATTCATGAAGAAAATAATTCTAAGTCTTCTTTCGGTTTTTGTCTTGGGTATTTCAGCCTCCTATTCACAGGGCTGTATGGAAGCATCGTCCTCCACAGGAGGACCCCAGGTTATCGGGTATGTACAGTTTGAAAACATTACCGATCTGCTGGGTTCAGATTCCTCCGGAAAAGATCTGACCAAAAACTCATTTGCTTTTCGCCGTGCCCGGCTCGGAGTTACCGGAGTAATTCCCTACAATTTTAGTTACTATGTTATGACCGAATTAAGTCCAACCCTTGGTGGACCTTATATTCTGGACGCTTTTTTAAGCTGGAAAGCTGCAGGTTCGTACCTGAAAGTTTCTGCCGGACAGTTTAAATCGTCGTTTGGTCTCGAACTGTCTACACCATGTCAATCATTATTTACTGTTGACCGCTCGCTGGTGGTGAACGAACTGGCTTCTCCGTTCCGCGATCAGGGAATCATGTTTAGCGGAAGTTCGGATTCAATTAGTATTCTTGGCATCGAAAAACCGAATATTTTCAGCTGGTCACTGGCCTTTACCAACGGAACAGGACTGAATACCATCGACAATAATACATCGAAAGATGTAATTGGACGCCTGGTTTTTGCCCCAAGCAACTTTATCCAGGTAGGTGGAAGCTACCACCATGGCAAACAAAAAAATCCTGATCCAACGGTAACCAAAGCAGATGAGTTGACCCGTTGGGGCGCCGACCTGCAATTGAAGAAATCGTTCGGTAACTTCGGATTCATTTCACAGTCGGAATACATTTTCGCCAAAGACGACGGATCGAAAATGGTTGGCGGCGGCTGCGGTGTTACTCCTGAAGTGGTGATGGGATCTTTCAAACGCAATGGTTTTTATTCGCAACTGATGATCCAAACTCCATGGAAAATTGAGCCTCTCGTAAAAATTCAGAGCTACGATCCCAATATGGACCTTGATGATACCGATACCAAAGAATATAAAAAGGACTCCTGGATTTTCGGGTTTAATTATTATGTGAACGACTGGACACGGGTTCAGCTAAACTACCTGTATAACACCGAAAAAAGCTCGTCAACCGATTTTACTCATTACAACGAAATTAAGAACGACATGCTTGTTCTTCAGTTACAGTTTAAACTTAATTAATTTAGTGATCTCATGTTAAAGAAATTATTCGCTCTTGCCCTTGTCCTGATTGGATTTCAGTCGTTTGCACAAGGACCGCTTATTTCGGCCAAAGACTTTGCTGCCGAACTGAAAGCCAATAAAAACATGGTAGTGATTGATGTGAATGCCGCCGATGTGTATGCCAAACAGCACATTCAGGGAGCCATTAATCTGCCGCACAAAGAATTATACAAAGCTGGTCCTGTTGAAGGACAGCTTAAACCAGCCGAAGAACTGGCAGCTATTTTTGGTAAAAAAGGAGTTTCGAACACTGCAAAAATTGTGCTGTACGACGAAGGTTCTAACCGCTACAACAGCCGTGTTTGGTGGATCTTAAAGTCGATTGGGGCTACCGATGTGTATATTTTGCACAAAGAAATGAACCAGTTTGCCGCAGCTAAAATCCCACTCACTGCAACTCCAACCAGCGGGAAATCCACCACTTTTGCAGTTGCCGAAAGCCCTTACAAGCCGGTCCTGATGGCAGATGTACAAAAATTAGCCGAAGGAACAGTTTTGCTTGATGGCCGTGAAAAAGACGAATTTGAAGGAGCTGACGCCTTGAAGAAAAGCAATGGACATATCCCAGGAGCTGTTTGGATGAATTTCAAAGAAGTGCTGACGGCAACCGGAGCCTACAAATCGAAAGAGGACATTATTGCAGCGGCTGGCAAATTCGGCGCCACTCCTGAAAAACCGATCGTAGTATATTGCAATTCAGGCATTAAAGCGGCAGTATTGTATGTTGCACTAAAAGAAATTGCCGGATTCCAGAATACTCAGAACTATGTTGGCTCTTATGCCGACTGGGCTACTGTTGCTGAAAATCCATTAGTGAAATAAGTTTTGTGTTCATAGATTGGGATGTGAAAGTGCCGGGGAAACCCGGCATTTTTTGTTTGGAGAAGTTTGTTAAGATTTAATTATGATTGTTTAAGGTGAATAGTTTATCTTTGAATGCAAAACCAATCTAAATTTGAAAATGGACGTAAATAATTGCGCTGCAAAAACGAAACAACTAAAAGCATAAATAATCAACAATATATAATTTCAAATAATGCCAGATAATGTCAAAATACGCGCAATTTGCGGGTATAAAAACGTCAACGTTCATTCCAAAAAGATCACGACCAATTGACAACAAATTTTTTGCAGCATAAAGACAAAAAAAATAAAAAGCCAACGAACAAACAGAACATCAATGATTAAAATATGTTAGAAGTTAGAAAAAATACGTACTCAAAGAATTATGAAAACACGTTTTTCCGTGAGTTTGCAAGACACTTATACAAATCTTTCACGGACAATGGACGATCTGGATTACTAATTGGAAGCCCTTTTTGTGAGGTCGACGAAAGATTACAAATAGACGCTTTATTAATTACAGACCAGGTTGTTTGTATTATAGATTTTAAAAACTATAGCGGTAAAATCAACCTTCCTAATGAAAAGAATTTTGAGATGGGAATGTGGACAAATACTACTGGCGACCAAATCAAAGGTGGCAGTTCAATAAACCCATTTATTCAATTAAAAAATCAAAAAAGAAGATTTTCAGAAGTTTACAACAAGCATATACAAAAAGACTTAAATTCTGGTGACTTATTTAATCCAAATCATACGGTTAGAATTATTTGTTTTCAAGAAGAAACAGAATTGAAGGGGAAAATTCCATCCAATGAAGCACTTAATTTTTTCATTCTCAACAAAATAAATTTTCTTGAG
>CAMDGL010000140.1 GCA_945897845.1 Chitinophaga pinensis
ATCCGGGAAGTGTCGGCAGCCAGCTTGTCAAGCATTTCATATTCCTCCGGATTTTGGAGTTTTCCGGTTGAGCCAACAATGTAATTTGCCGGCAAAGTAATGCTTACATCGAAACTTCCATATTCGGAATAAAATTCGCCCTGATCCTGATACGACATTGGATGCCAGCCGTTGACGTCGTAAACAGCCGGCTTTGGATACCATTGCGAAATCTGATAGGATTCGCCGATGTGGCCCAGTCTGGAAGTCACTCCTTTGGGTATTTTTACATAGAAAGGTGTGGTGATCAGTATGGTGTCGCCTGATTTAAGCGGATGATTCAGGATGATTTTGCAAATATCCGGTTGCCCCGGCAGCAAACTCCACTGAACCTGCTGATCGTCAACTTTAAAGTCGAGCGAATCTATAAATCCAAGTAATTCAGGATCATCAAAAAGTTTTTGTTTTCCATTGATGCTGAATAGCTGTTTGGCCAATTCGGTTTTGTTATTTGAATAGGCATTCGGCCACAAATGAAAATAAATCGATTGAAGCGTATCGGGTGAGTTGTTGATGTACTCAATTGTTTCGAAGGCAGTTAATTCGTGGAGTTTATCATTCAGCGCAACGTTTATCCTGAAATTGACTTCCTGCTGAAAATATTCCTGAGCTGATATTTTGGATAATGACAGGATAAAAATAAAGCAAACAGCCAATAGTTGCATGATTTTGGGGTAGGAGAGAAGTGGCTTCAGATGAACGATATAGAAGTGGTTTTTTTTCATTGTTGATGAATTTTACTTGATGGGTTTGTCCAAAACTCTGTGGTTATCTGTGCCTACTCTATGTTTCTCAGCGTAATTTAATATTTCACAGTGTTTCACGGAGTAGGCACAGAGTTTCACGGAGAGAAAAATTTACCGTTTACTAACTTTTTATACACTCTCTTTCTGAAATTTATTTTGCTTTAATTCAAAGCTGTTTATATTTCCCGTGGGAAAAGTATATGGGTAGAAAAATGAAAATGTCGGATCTTATTTCGTCCCGGACGGGACGACACCTGTTATTCATTCGATTTACTACCCACATAAAATCCCTGAAAGGATTGAAAAACCAATTTAAAATTGGTCCATGAACATCCCCACAAATAATTTTTTACTTAAAATTTGATTTTTTTTTTGACTGGGCAATTATTAACCTGAGATTGTCTCAAAATAAATATGCAATACGGATCAGTATTGCATATTTATAAAAAGGTAATCATACCGATTTATATAAAGTTCCAATGATATGGCTTTTTACAGCAACAATATCACGTATCCGGAATTATCTGATTAGATCAAAATAAGGATCAGGATAATAAGTAAAATGGTTCCGCCACTGATGTAGATTACTTCGCCACCTTTGCGAACATTTTCCTTAATTCCCTTGCTTTCTTTTCTCAGTTCGCGCTTTTCGGCAACAGTCATGTCCGATTTGTCCATGTCACGAATTTCTTCAACACGGTTGTTCAGGCGGGTGATTTCTTCTGTCGATAATTTATTTTCAGTTGCGACAGGAGCGGCTGATTTCGAATCAGAATTGTTTGCAAATGTTGTTGCGCCCAAAGTGAAAATCATCATTAATGCAATAAAAATAGTCTTTTTCATATTGTCTCTTTTAAATTTATTTGTGTGCTTAAAATTGTGAAATATTGTGTATTAACTTGTTACACAATTCTGAAAATAAGTTACATCATTGTCACATTCTTTTCGAGCGTCAACCTTGCCATCAGGTAGCTTACAGTCGATTCGGCGCCCTGGTTGAGGTTTACATGCGTATCCTCCAGCCCGTCGTAACAACCGCCGGTGCACGGATTGTAAACGATCTGGTGCAGACGGTTGCTTCCCAGAAACCAATTGAAGGCTGTTTCTTTTTTCTCGCGGTAATCGTCGTCGTTAAATACATGGTAGAATTTACTCAATGTCATTATGGTGTAGGCAACATCAATGGGCTGTTCGCCAAATTTTTCTGCTTTTTGACCTTTCAGCAACCAGTGCTTGTTCGATATTACTTCAATCCCGTTTTCGTTGAAAATTTGTTTCAGTAAAAATTTAAACGATTCGAGGGCAATGTCTTTGTACACATCATCTTTCGTCAGTAACCAGGCATAAAGCATGGCCTCGGGCAAGGTACTGTTACCATAAGTCAGGTAACTTTCAAACCATTCCCAGCCTTTGCCTGATTCGTGCCTGTACATCTGAACCATGCGATTGGCAAATGTTTTTATAAGTTCAATATTTTCCGGAGAAGCTGCCGCAGTTTGATAATAATACAAGCCTTTTACGGCAAATGCCATAGACCTTGTGGAGCTCACCGTGCGCATGTGTGGCAGCGATTTTTCAATCATAGTTATAGCATCCGCGATAAGTTTCACGGGCAACTTACCTGTTAATGAAGTCAGGTAGCCCAAAGCCCAAATGGCACGGCCATTTGAATCATCTAAATTGACTTCTTGATTTTGCCCGGTAAAATGGAGATCTTTATCGACATAATTTAAAAAGTCGCCTTCAGGTTGCTGGCAATACTTTATAAAGCTGAGGTATTTTCTGATCTTATTAACGATTTTCCTGTCGCCGGTTGTTTCCAGGTACATGCAGGTTGCAACAAGTGCACGGGCATTGTCATCGAGGGTATATCCTGAACCAATATCCGGCTGGTTGATTTTTGAGAACTGAATCATCCCCGTCCTGGTGGTCATATTGTTCAAATGCTTCAGGTTGATGTCCGGCAAATTATACCGGATGGTAATTTTATCACCAAGAATTCTATCGAACAACATTGCATGTGCAACAGCCGAATTTTCCCAGGCTGTTGAAACTATTTTCTGCAAGGTATTTCTGCTGATATTTCTACGCAATTTATCATTTTTGAGCAACCTGTTCACGGCAGCGGCCAATTGATTTGTATTCCGAAAATCGAAAATGATGCCTGTATCCTTCGTCAGAATTTCTTTTGCGTGGGGTATCGGTGTCGAAATGATTGGGCAGCCACAACTCATAGCGTAAACAAAAGTGCCGCTTACGGCCTGGTTCGGATCGTTGGTGGTAAAAAGGTAAATATCGGTAAGCTGCAAATATTCGAGCAGCTCGGGCAAATCCAAATATCTGTTGATAAACCTTACATTGTCATTAAGGCCAAGTTCTTCCACTTTCTGAACGAGCATTTCCCGGTACTTTTCACCATCGTTTTTTACCACTTCAGGATGGGTTTTTCCGATTACCAAAAACATTGTTTCGGGTTGTTTTGAAACAATGGCCGGCAATGCTTCAATGGTGGTTTCAATGCTTTTTCCAGCACTTAATAATCCAAAGGTGGTCAGCACTTTGCGGCCTTTTAGTTTGTACTTCAGCTTCAGCGAAGTTTTGTTTAACCTTGGAACCAGGTGGGTTCCGTGTGCTATTACCGAAATTTTCTGCGCAGGCACTCCATAATCGTTTGTTAAAAGACCGGAGGAAGTGTTGGTCATTACGATGATTGCTTCACTGGCGGCTGCAATCTGCTGTACGTTTATTTTAAATTTTTCGTCAGGATTCGGTAATACCGTGTGAAAAACGATTACCACCGGTTTTGAAATTTCAGTCAGAAATTTCAGGAATGCTTTTTCCTGAAGGTGAAAAAAGCCAAACTCATGCTGTATCAATACAATTTTAATGTCTTTGTCATTGTTTATTTTAATTGCCAGTTTTTCATATTCGGCAGCGATCGAAGTTTTAAGCACATATTTCACTTCATCGGGATATTTGTAATCCACTTCATCGGCTTCGGTTGCACATACTTTTATCGACAGTGAATTGCTGAATTTATTATTCAACGACTTTATCAGATCCTGTGAATAGGTTGCTATGCCGCATTCCCTGGGTGGATAAGAAGTAATAAATAAAACCTGAGTTAAAGTATTCCGATTCATGATATCCTCATTAATTAGTTTAGTATTCATCTTTCATAGTATTTATCAATAATTAATATGTTTTGAAAAGTTCACTGGTGGTCATAAAATCCGGCAATCTGATTTTATATTCGTTTTAATCCTCAATCGTATTGATTTATTTTTTTCTTGAAAATCGGGTTTATTTTCAAAAAGGAAGGCAAGGTGTCGCCCAATAAAAATCCCCAGGGTTTTAACGATTCGATATGGTCGAAAATGAGTTTTACAATGGCAAGAAGTGGTATTGACAGAAACATACCAGGTATTCCCCACAAGGCATTTCCGGCAAAAACAACTATGATTGAAAACAATGCGTTGATTTTCACTTTTGAGGAAACGATGATGGGAACAATATAATTATTGTCGATGAGCTGAATGATGTAATAAAGTATCAGAACATAAATGGCATACCAGGCTGTCGATTTGGTAGCCAAGGCAACCATCATTGGCAATGCTACTGCCACGATTCCACCAATGTATGGAATGACATTGAGCAAAGCTCCTATAATACCGAGCAGGATAGCATAGTCAATTCCCAGAATTAAAAGAACTGCAATTTCCATTAGTGCTACTATCAATGCTTCTAAGCTCAGTCCTACAAGATATTGTTGAATAACTGTTTTGGTCTGGGTAACTATTTCTGTTACCTTACTGTGGTCGTCTTTGCCAAAGACTCTGTTTATAAATTCAATTAAGAGGGAATGGTAATATAATATTATAAAAATGTAAGTAGGGATCAGTAACAATACAACCAACAAGTTGCCGGCAGCGACAAGTGTTTGTCCGATCATGGCATTGCTGATATTGAGTAACTCACTTATAGTTTTTTTTACCGATATCTGGAATTTCTCCGGATTAATATCGAAATAACCAGATGCATTTGTGATGGTTTCATTGAGCATTGCGGTTAATTTATCGACCAGTATAGGCCATGATTGGCTAAACTGACTCACCTGTGAAATTATGAGCATTGCAATTGAGGCAATGACAATAAAAGTGAGGAATATGGTAAGTACAATGGAAACAACCCGGTTAATTTTCCTGCGTACAAAAAAAATTACTACCGGATGAAGCACGATGGAAATAATGACAGCGAAAACAAGAGGAACGATGATGCTTTGTGCGATGTATAACATGCTGATTAAAACATACAACCCGATTAATATGAGTGATGCTTTGGCATAAAACGGTAGTTGCAGTTCTTTACCGGTAGCTGTCACGATATCCCGGTTTTATATTCTTTTTTGCGGAGGATCTTTTGAAGAAAAAACTGACCAAATGCTGCAATGGTGCGGGGGTTTTGGGCTACAACACTGGTTACTCCGAATTGTAAAATAGTGCCTAAAAATTTTTTAATGATATTGCCGGAAGTGCCAATTGCTATTTTTTTTGAGAGGTAACCTGATATCAATCCGAGTGCGCCTCCCAGTACATTACTGATAAGATTGGGGTTTGCAGATATGTTACCCACTGCATTTCTGATAAGATTGGCAGGCTTTAAGCTCTCCACAGCATTGTAGAAATCGTCTTCCAAACGCTGTCCGTTTTCAATTTGCCTGTATTCCATACGTTGAATCGCGCTTTTAAGTCCGGCGGATGAGGTAATGTTTTCCATGTCGTTTTATTTAAGCACTTTTTTAATAAGATAATCGGCAATTCTTCTTTTAATCGTTTTATGCAAAAGGAAATTTACAATTATCCCTGAAATGGCATAAAAAACAGCTACTGCAAAAAATCCGAAATAGATTTTGCCAAGGATTTCGCCGATCCAATAAGCCATTCCTAAAGTGATAAAAAGTATGAACGAGGCAATTAGAATGAGTACCAGATAATGAGCCATCAATGACGAAAGTACATCCGATGTTTTATCAAGTGTTTTAAGTTTTGCTAATTCGTATCCTGTTTTGCTGTAATCGACAGCGCTTTCGAGTAGCGATTCAAATATATTTATATTGTCTTCCATGACTTCGGACTTTATGTATTTACTTATTTTACCGGTTGTTTAACTTGTTGTTACCAGTGCCGGTATTTCCTGTTTATCCCCCTCTGCCTGCCCGTTTATTTGATCATCTGATCCGGAAGATTTACTTTCCGTTTCTCATCTACATTGATGAGGGTTAATATGTTGATAACGATCAATGTACCTTTGTGCGATCGGTTAAACTTCCGAATTGAAAATATGGATTTCAAGGATGTATCTTTCATACGGCTGTTTTTATTCTTTTAAATAATTAAATCCGCTCCGGAGAAAATGAAAGTGAAAATCTTCACGGTTAAACTTTCCGGAGCAGGTTCAATGTTAACATTACTCTCGTAACATTTCAATTCAGTTCCCTTTATTTAAGGGTTTCTGTTTTGCGCATTTTTTGTTCGGCATAGTCGGTCACTTCACCTTTTACTTTTTCTAATTTTTCGGTGATGCTGTCAACTATTTCGCTCAATTTTTCTTTCACGCCGTCAGCGTAAGCTCCACTTTGTCTGGATATTTTTTTGCGTGTAACCGCACCTTTGTGTGGGGCAAATAAAACTCCGACCAATGCACCGGCGGCTGCGCCAGCCAATACGCTTAACAATACTTTTCCTGTATTCATAATTTCTGTTTTAAATGATGATGATTAATGATGATTGTATGTAATAATTCATCCCCGTATTACCCTAAGTATTATTGCAATAATGGCAATAACAAGGAGAATGTGTATGACACTGCCAGCACTGTAGGCAAAGAATCCAATAGCCCATCCGATAATGAGGATTACAGCTATGAGGTAAAGTAAATTTCCCATTGTGTGTTTTGTTTAATTTTGATGAATAATATTGGCTGCAAGCCTTATTAATTCGTGAATCTGTTCGTTGTTAATACAACCTGTGAACCAGGATACTGAGTACTTGCGTCATCTTCGGTTGTAATAAATATTTGTGTTGGTGTAAATGACGATACGGTTTCAAAAGATGCTTTCAATTTCTTTGACAAGAACTTTGTTGAACTTTCTACCTGCCCGATATTTTTTGTTTCTTCACGGTCAGTTACCATCCAAACAACATAAGATAGTTTTGATGGGTCCAATCGTTGCACTTCGGCCAAATTGGTCATTTTCAACTTTATAACATAATTTCTGTTGTTATCTCTGGTTATTTTTGCATAACCCCTGGCGGCCGGAACTACTGATGAAGTCAGGAAGCTGTACCTTTTAGCCTGTGTTTCCAAAGCGAAAAGCAACATAATGGCAAAGACTCCAAGGAAAATCTTTTTTGTAAGTGTGTTCATTTTGAATGTTTTCATTTGGTTTTTTTATTTAAATGTGAAAAGAGCTGTTTTTATGTGTTTATATTTTTATTCAATAAAGTCCTGCAATAATTTTCAACAATTCTTCTTTTGTTTTTCCAAGTCTTATTTGAAGTCTTTCAATCACTTCTTCTTTTTTCCCTTCTAAAAGCAAATTGTCATTTTTTGTTAAAGCAGCGAATTTCTGTTTAAGTTTTCCCTTTGTTTTTTGCCAGCTACTGTTTGCCTCTTCCATCACTCATATCTTCAAATTCAAATTGCGGTATATTTTACTTAGCAAAGGTGAGGTTCTGACGACTGGTAAGCGTTACACATTTATGGAAAATAGTTACATAATTCACAGACTACGCAACCTAATTCATCTTTTCTTCGATTTTAAAGTCTTTTTCTGCTTTTTTTACTTTGTGAATAGTTCTGAAATACTAATTTGGAATGCATGATTTTACATGGTTCTCAGGGTGCAGATGATTACAGGGATGCCGTAATTTTCTTAAGATTTAATTTTGTCTGGCCAAGTCCGACCTGGAATTTTCCGAAAATCTCATCTTTTTTCCCTTCGGCAAATAACTGGTCGTCATTTACCAAACCTGCAAATTTCTGTTTGAGTTTGCCTTTCTGCTCATTCAAATTTCCTTTTGTTTCAGTAGTGTTCATCTTTTTTAATTATAGTGGTGAAAACATTTTCACTATGCAAAGTTGAATCTCAAAGGGAAGTAAAGTGTTATACAATTTTTGAAAATAATTACATCTTTCTCACATTGGGAATAGTTTAATTTCGGTGCTCTGCACCTTTTGTGTTAAAGCTTTCCCAAAGTTTTTTAAAACTTGAAAAAACTTTGGGAAAGCTCATTCCTTAAAAATACTTGCTGCATTTTACTCAAACAAAACGTTATAGAGCCTAATATTTCTTGCTACTTTTCGCCCGAAATTTTTCAAACTAAAAAATCAGGATTGAAACCTTTATTTATTCTACTTCTGTCATTCTGTTTTCAAATCGTCACGGCTCAGTTGGTACAGGTATGTGATTCAAAAACCGGAAAGCCGGTTGAAGGAGTTGTTATTTACTCCGGACAGCTCATTTCCCAAACCAACAAGGAAGGGAAAGCGGATGTCAGCAAGTTTATGAATGCCGGACGAATCATCTTTACACATTCATCCTATGTAGAATTGCACACCAGTTTCCAAAATCTTTTGTCAGCGAAATTTGTGGTAAGGATGCTCGAAGATCCGGTGCGCATTGACGAAATTGTAGTTTCAGCCAACCGTCGCGAACAGTCAAGGCTCGAAATTCCCAACAAAATTATAACCATCAACAGGAAAGACATCGATTTTCAAAATCCGCAAACTGCTGCCGATCTGCTCGAATACAAAAGCGGAGTGTTTGTTCAGAAGAGCCAGATGGGAGGTGGAAGTCCGATGATTCGCGGCTTCTCGGCCAACCGGCTCTTATTGGTGGTTGATGGAATACGTATGAACAATGCCATTTACCGGAATGGAAATTTGCAGAATGTAATTTCGCTCGATGCCGGAAGCATTGAAAGTACCGAGGTTATTTTCGGACCGGGATCGGTTATTTATGGCAGCGATGCGTTGGGTGGTGTTATGAGCTATCAGACCCTGAAGCCGAAATTATCAAGTTCTGATGAATACAATCACCGGGGATCTGTTTTTACCCGGTATTCAAGCGCCAATTCAGAAAAAACTGTTCACGGCGATGTAAATTTCGGTTCGGCCAGATGGGCTGCATTGGCCAGTCTCACATACACTGGTTTCGGCGACCTGAAGATGGGAACCGATGGGCCGGCAGAATATCTCCGTCCGCAATACGTTCTGAAAAACTCGCTGCTTAACTTCGGAAGTGATCAGATTGCGGAGAATTCCGATCCGCGCAAACAGGTTTATACCGGCTACTCACAATTTAATTCAATGCTGAAACTTCGTTACAGGCCCAATGAAAAACTGGATTTGATATATGCCTTTCATTATTCCGGAACCTCCGATATTCCGCGATACGACCGTCTGATTCAATACAGCAGCAACAAACTGAAATACGGTGACTGGTATTACGGTCCGCAATTGTGGAGTCTGCATTCCGTGCAATTGGCTTATTCTGAAAAAAGAATTCTGTTTGATCGTGTAAATTTGCTGGCCGGGTGGCAAAACTATACCGAAAGCCGTTGCGACCGGAAACTGAATAAAAATGATCTTGCTGTTCGAACCGAAAATGTAGATGTTTTTAGCCTGAATGTCGATCTGGACAAAACTTTCAATAAAAAACAGGTGATTTATTATGGTTTGGAAGGAACTGTGAATCTGGTTGGTTCTGAAGGTATTTCGCGGAATCTGGTAACCGGCCAACAGAAAAATATCGATACCCGGTATCCCGACGGATC
>CAMDGL010000141.1 GCA_945897845.1 Chitinophaga pinensis
AAAATTTCAGAAGTAGTAAAATTCGGAGTTGTTTCCGGAACCGATCTGCAAAAAGTATTCAAAATTGCAAAGGAAAATCATTTTGCATTGCCAGCCGTAAACGTAGTTAGTTCTGACTCGGTAAATGCGGTAATGGAAGCCGCAAAACTGGTTAATTCTCCTGTAATAATTCAATTCTCAAATGGAGGCGCACAGTTTTATGCCGGAAAAGGTTTGAAACTTGACGGACAATTGGCTCCAATTGCCGGAGCGATTGCCGGTGCAAAATCGGTGCATTTGCTTGCCGAACTTTACAAAGTGCATGTTGTATTGCATACCGATCATGCTGCAAAAAAATTATTGCCATGGATTGACGGCCTTCTTGATGCTGGTGAAAAACACTTTGCAGAAACAGGCAAACCATTGTTCAGTTCACACATGCTCGATTTGTCAGAAGAACCGCTCGAGGAAAACATCGAAATCTGCAAAAAATATCTTGCACGAATGAGCAAAATCGGAATGACCCTCGAAATTGAGTTGGGTTGTACTGGTGGAGAAGAAGATGGAGTTGACAATTCGGCAATGGATAATTCACTTCTTTATACTCAGCCTGCTGATGTTGATTATGCATATTCAGAATTGAGTCAGATCAGTCCGAATTTCACTATTGCTGCGTCATTCGGTAATGTTCATGGTGTTTACAAACCGGGAAACGTAAAACTGACGCCAAAGATTCTATATAATTCGCAAAAATATGTATCCGAGAAACACGGATTGGGAGATAAACCGGTTGATTTTGTTTTTCATGGTGGTTCAGGTTCAACTCTTGAGGAAATTCGCGAAGCAATTTCTTATGGAGTAATTAAAATGAATATAGACACCGATACTCAATGGGCTACCTGGGATGGTGTGCGCAAGTACGAAGCTCAAAACAGGGAATACCTTCAAGGACAAATCGGCAATCCTGACGGGGCTGACAAACCAAACAAAAAGTATTACGATCCACGCGTATGGTTGCGTAAAGGACAAGAAACGATGATTGAAAGGCTGAAAATAGCATTCAATGACCTGAATAATATTGACAGAAGCTAATCAAAGTTGAAATAATAAGAACCCGGTTATCAGCCGGGTTTTTTTATGTCATAATTTTGAAGTAAATTAGTGAAAGCCATTTCGCAAATGAACTTCAAACAATTTATTCAGGACTATTTTACATTCAGTCGTAACGAACGAAAAGGAATCACCATCCTTTTGGTTATTATCTTTCTGCTGGCCGTTGCCAATAAAGTCATTTTTTATTTCGAAACGCCTGCAAAACTCGATACTGATTTGCTTGATACAGCCAGGAGCGAAATGAATTTATTCAACGATTCCATCAATAATCCGTCTATAGAAAATTGCTTTTTTAGGTTTAATCCAAATACGATTGATAGTGATGCGTTGGATAGTCTTTCAATCCCTGAAGGTGTCAAGCGAAATATCCTGAAGTTTAGGGAAAAGGGTGGAAAGTTTTATTCTGAAACTGATTTCAGGAAAATTTATGGTGTTACCGATGCAATTTACAAACAAGTTGCCCCTTTCCTGATGTTCGAAACTGAAAAGGCCAAATCAAAACCTTCAAATATTCAGTCAGAATTATTTCTATTTGATCCGAATACAGCCAGCGACAATGATTATTTACGTTTGGGTCTGACAGAAAAGCAAATTCAAACGATCCGCAATTACCAAGGTAAAGGCGGTATTTTCAGGAACGTTGCTGATTTTAAAAAGCTGTATGGAATGTCTGATGCGCAGAAACAAATTCTGGCTGATTACATTGTAATTAAGGAAAAGGAAAATGTCAAATTTGAAAAGGTTTCTGAAGTCACAAAAATACAGATTGAAATTAATGCTGCAGATTCAGTTGAATTAAAGCAACTACCAGGTATCGGCGATAAATTGTCAAAACGCATTGTCAAATACCGTGATCTGTTGGGTGGATTTTATTCTCTTTCGCAATTGAAGGAGGTTTACGGATTGAGTGAGCAGGTTATTCAGCAAATAGATGGAATGGTAACAATCGATTTAAAACGAATCAGAAAAGTAGATTTGAACTTTGCCGAATGGGCCGAACTTGCAAAACATCCCTATATTCAAAAAGATATTGCCAGGCAAATCATCAAATTCAGAACAAAATACGGTAGTATTCACGAATCTTCGGTTCTGCTCGATAGTATGATTTTAAACATAGGCGAGTATTCAAGGTTAAAGCCATATTTGTAGAACATTATCCGGGCATTTGCGTTTTAAAAATACCGGGAAAAGACGATCAGATTTTTTTAAAATAAATATTTGGTTTAAATTTGATTACTAATCTTTAATTAATAAATTTGCGGCTCGAATTTTAACAAGAAAAAATAATAATTCTATGATCGTCATTCCAGTCAAAGAAGGTGAAAACATCGAAAGAGCACTTAAAAGATTTAAGAGAAAGTTTGAAAAAACAGGAGTTGTAAAGGAGTTAAGGGTAAGACAAGCCTTTATGAAACCTTCGGTTGAACGGAGGGCTGAAGTAAACAAGGCAATTTATATTGAGAATTTACAGCGTCAGGACGACTAGAAAATCTAGCTGGTTCCTCGAAATGATGTTAATTGTTTACAAATGTCGCATCAGGAATCATTTATTAATTATCTGAGATACGAAAAAAGGTATTCGCATTTAACTGCTATTGCCTATAAAAAAGACCTCGATCAGTTTGAAGAGTTTTTTGTCAAAACGATCGGGGATTTTAATGTTGAAGAAATTAATGATAAAATAGTCCGTAGTTGGATTGTTGATTTGATGGACAGCGGATTGACTGCCCGCACAGTAAATAAAAAAGTATCAGCCTTAAAGTCTTTTAATAAATATTTAATGAGGTTAGAGGTGGTTAAAGAGAATAACCTGGTAAATGTGATTGTGCCCAGGATTCGAAAAAAACTACCCCATTTTGTGGAAGAAAAACAACTGAATCATTTGCTTGATGATGGTTTTTTTGGAAATGATTTTGAAGCGCTTAGGGACAAATTAATTGTCAGCCTTTTGTATGGCACAGGGATTCGTTTGGCAGAATTGATGAATTTGAAAGATACCGATATTTACCAATCCGAGTTTTTGATCAAAGTTTTAGGTAAGCGCAACAAAGAACGAATTGTTCCTTACCCCCGCAGTTTAAATGTATTGATAGAGCAATATCGGACAGAACGCACCCGACTTTTTGGATCGCCCGTTCCGTACTTGTTGCTTACTGAAAAAGGTAATCCTGCCTATGAAAAGCTTATTTACAGGGTTGTATCGAAATATTTAACGCTGGTAACAACAATCGACCAAAAAAGTCCCCATGTACTCAGGCACACTTTTGCAACCCATCTGCTAAATCGCGGAGCCGATCTAAATGCGGTGAAGGAATTGCTGGGTCATTCAAATCTTTCGGCTACACAGATTTATACACATACCTCTCTCGAGAAAATTCAAAAAGTTTACAGACAAGCACATCCACGATCTTAAATTTTAGGAGGATTAACTATGAACATTCAGCTTAACACTGTTCGCTTTACAGCCGATCAGAAATTAATTGATTTTGTTAACAAAAAAGTTTCAAAACTTGATATCTATTTTGAAGGTATCATAGGTTGCGAAGTAATCCTGAAGGTTGATAAACCTGAAACTATTAATAACAAAATCGCAGAAATTAAACTTTCTATGCCCGGAACGGATTACCTTTTTGCTGAAAAACAAACGGATACTTTTGAAGAATCTATTGATATGGCTATCGAAGCAATTCGCAAACAGTTAATCAAAGTGAAAGAAAAACTCAAGGACAAATAATATTGAAAAAATAATTATTTGTTGTGAATTACGATAAAATATTTATACATTTGCAAACCTTTTTCGGGCAACTATCTGATTAGTTATAGTTTGCATAAAAAGTAGCCTATTAACGCTTAATATAGTCGTTTATAGGTGTTTTGACATGATGTATAAATAGTTGCCGAATTAGCTCAGTTGGCCAGAGCACGTGATTTGTAATCTCGGGGTCCACAGTTCGAATCTGTGATTCGGCTCATTGAAATGAAAGTTCTGAAAGTATTGATTGGGGAGATACCAAAGTGGCCAACTGGGGCAGACTGTAACTCTGCTGGCGTACGCCTTCGTAGGTTCGAATCCTGCTCTCCCCACAAAAAAAAGTTCAAGGTAAATTTTGAAGTTGTATATTAAACTTAGAATTTAAAACATGGAACTTGGAATTGCAACGCGGGAGTAGCTCAGTCGATAGAGCATTAGCCTTCCAAGCTAAGGGTCGCGAGTTTGAATCTCGTCTCCCGCTCAAAATAAAAGTTGCCGGTGTAGCTCAGGGGTAGAGCGCTTCCTTGGTAAGGAAGAGGTCATGAGTTCAATTCTCATCATTGGCTCGATGAAAGTTTAAAAAGATAATTTAAAATTATTACAGTTATGGCTAAAGCAAAATTTAACAGGGACAAAGAACATGTCAACATTGGTACTATCGGCCACGTTGACCATGGTAAAACTACTTTGACTGCCGCTATTACTATGGTATTGGCAAAAAAAGGTTACTGTGAAGTAAAATCATTCGAATCAATCGACAGTGCTCCTGAAGAAAAAGAGCGTGGTATTACAATTAACACCGCTCACGTTGAGTACGAAACAGCTACTCGTCACTATGCACACGTTGACTGTCCTGGTCACGCCGACTATGTGAAAAACATGGTTACCGGTGCTGCTCAGATGGACGGTGCTATCATTGTAGTTGCTGCAACTGATGGTCCAATGCCACAGACTCGTGAACACATCCTTTTGGCTCGTCAGGTAAACGTACCAAAGTTGGTCGTTTTCATGAATAAAGTTGACATGGTTGACGATCCAGAAATCCTCGAACTTGTTGAAATGGAAATCCGCGAATTGTTGACATTCTACGGTTTCGACGGAGATAATTCACCAGTTATCATGGGTTCTGCCCTTGGTGCATTGAACGGTGAACCACAATGGGAAGAAAAAGTACTGGAATTAATGGACGCTGTTGATACCTGGATTCCACTTCCTCCACGTGATATTGATAAACCTTTCCTTATGCCTGTTGAAGATGTATTCTCGATCACTGGTCGCGGTACTGTTGCAACTGGTCGTATCGAAACCGGACTTGTGCATACCGGCGACGAATTGCAGTTGATTGGTCTTGGTGCAGAAGGTCGTAAGACTGTTTGTACAGGTGTTGAAATGTTCCGTAAAATTTTGGATGATGGTCAGGCTGGTGACAACGTAGGTTTGTTGTTGCGTGGTGTTGACAAAAAAGAAATCAAACGTGGACAGATTCTTGCAAAACCAGGTTCAATCACTCCTCATACAACTTTCAAAGCTGAGGTTTATATCCTGAAAAAAGAAGAAGGTGGACGTCACACTCCATTCCACAACAGATATCGTCCGCAATTCTATTTACGTACATTGGACGTAACAGGTGAAATTCACTTGCCAGAAGGACGTGAAATGGTACTTCCAGGCGATAACGTTTCAATCGAAGTTCAATTGATTTATCCGGTAGCTCTTAATATTGGTCTTCGTTTCGCTATCCGCGAAGGTGGCCGTACTGTAGGTGCTGGACAGGTTACTGAAATTGTTTCGTAATTTCCGACTAAAAATATTCTGTAAAAGAGTTCCGGCCTGTAAAACCGGAACTCTTTGCGGATGAAACTTGGTTGGGAGTTTTGTTTATATTAAATTACGTTGCAAAGTAAGTTCGAACCTTACCATCCGTACAAATTATATTTTACTAAAAAAATGAAACTTAAAATCTATTTCGAAGAAGCTTATAACGAGCTTGTTCATAAAGTTTCCTGGCCTACATTTAAAGAATTGCAGAATAGTGCTTTCATAGTAATGGTTGCTTCCTTTATAATAGCACTTATAGTTTTCGTAATGGACTTCTCTTTTGAAAACATTATGAGCTTTGTGTACAGTTTATTTTATTAATTCCTATTAGGAGTACAACATGAGCGAAAACGTAAAAAAATGGTATGTTCTTCGGGCAATTGGAGGAAAAGAGAAGAAAGTCAAAGAATATATTGAAAACGAGATTGCAAATGCTGGTCTCCAGGAATTTGTTTCACAGGTTTTGATACCCACCGAAAAGGTTTATCAGATTCGAAACGGAAAAAAAATCAGTAAAGAAAGAAATTTCTTTCCAGGTTATGTTTTAGTTGAAGCATGTCTGGTTGGAGAGATTCCCCACATGTTACGAAGTGTCCCCAATATTATTGGCTTCCTGGGTGATACCAAGGGTGGAGAACCTGTTCCGATGCGGCAGTCGGAAGTTTACCGGATCCTTGGTCGGGTAGATGAAATGGCTGCATCCGGCGAGGAAATGAATATTCCATACGTGGTTGGAGAAACTGTGAAAGTTATTGACGGGCCATTTAATGGCTTCAATGGAATCATTGAAAAAATCAATGAGGAAAAGAAGAAGCTTGAAGTAATGGTCAAAATTTTTGGACGAAAAACTCCTTTGGAGCTTAGCTTCATGCAAGTAGAAAAGGAGTAATAAATCATTTATCGATTTTATTATGGCTAAAGAAATTGCTGGATTAATTAAATTGCAAGTAAAGGGGGGTGCTGCTAACCCTTCACCTCCGATAGGCCCAGCATTAGGTTCTAAAGGGGTAAACATCATGCAGTTTTGCAAACAGTTCAATGGTAGGACACAAGACCTTGCGGGGAAAGTACTACCTGTTGTGATTACTGTTTATGCAGATAAATCGTTTGATTTTGTAATTAAACAACCCCCGGTAGCCGTGCAACTTATAGAAGCTGCTAAGGTGAAAAAAGGTTCTGCTGAGCCACATCTTGTTAAGGTGGGTTCCGTAAACTGGGAACAAATTAAGATGATCGCCGAAATCAAAATGGAAGATCTTAACTGTTTCACGTTGGAGGGTGCTATGAGCATGGTGGCTGGTACTGCCAGAAGTATGGGTATCACTGTTGCAGGTGAACGCCCATCGACAAACTAATTAAAATTATTAAAATGGGCAGAATTACAAAGAATAAAAAGCTTGCTCTGGAGAAACTCGAAAAGGGGAAAATCTATACATTAAAAGAAGCTTCGGCACTTGTAAAAGAAATCACTTTTACAAAATTTGATGCTTCGGTTGATATTGATGTTCGCCTTGGTGTTGATCCAAGAAAGGCTAATCAGATGGTTAGAGGCGTAGTTACTTTACCTCATGGAACTGGTAAAGAAGTGCGCGTGTTGGCCCTGGTTACTCCTGACAAAGAACAGGAGGCCAAAGATGCTGGAGCTGATTATGTTGGTCTTGACGACTATGTTGATAAAATCAAAGGAGGTTGGACTGACGTAGATGTGATTATTACTATGCCACCGGTAATGGGTAAAGTTGGAGCTCTCGGACGTATTTTAGGTCCGCGTGGTTTGATGCCAAACCCTAAAAGTGGTACAGTTACAATGGACATTGGGAAAGCTGTTGCTGAAGTTAAAGCTGGTAAGATCGACTTTAAAGTCGATAAATTTGGGATTGTTCACACATCAATTGGTAAAGTATCATTTGATGACATTAAACTGGTTGAGAACGCTACCGAATTTGTTAACACACTTATTAAGTTAAAACCTTCCGCTGCAAAAGGTACATACGTTAAAAGTATCTACCTGTCGAGTACCATGAGTGCAGGAATACAAATTGAACCAAAGTCTGTCTCTGAAAAGTAAACGAAATAATATGAAAAGATCAGAAAAATTAGATATTATCGGTAGTCTTACAGAGCAGATCAATTTATCAAATCATTTTTATCTGACTGATATTGAAGCTCTGAACGCTGCCCGCACAAGTGATTTGCGGCGTTTATGCGACAAACAGAAAGTAAAACTGGTTGTGGTGAAGAATACCCTATTGCGTAGGGCACTGGAAGCTTCCAACAAGGATGCTGATGAGCTTTACGATGTTCTTAGTGGCAATACATCTGTTATGTTTTGTGAAAACGCAAATGTTCCTGCAAAACTGATAAAAGATTTTAAAAAGAAAAATAAGAAACCTATTTTAAAGGGAGCTTATGTTCAGGAGTCGATTTATATTGGCGAAGATCAGTTGGATGTATTAGTATCAATTAAGTCTAAAAATGAACTCCTTGGTGAAGTTATCGGTTTATTGCAATCTCCAATGAAAAATGTTATTGGTGCATTACAATCAGGTGGTAATATTATTCACGGTGTTTTGAAGACATTAGCAGAAAAGTAATCAGTTAGTTATAAAATTATATTAAAAAATTATTATCGAAATGGCAGATTTAAAGGCACTTGCGGAAGAGTTAGTAAACTTAACTGTAAAAGAAGTAAATGAATTAGCCGGAATTTTAAAGTCGGAATATGGTATTGAACCTGCTGCAGCTGCTGCTGTTGCTGTTGCTGCTGGCCCTGTTGAAGAGGCAGAAGAAAAAGTTCAAACCGAGTTCGATGTTATTCTGAAAGCAGCTGGTCAATCAAAACTGGCTGTAGTGAAATTGGTTAAAGAATTAACAGGTCTTGGTTTAAAAGAGGCTAAAGAAGTAGTTGATGGCGCTCCAAGAGCTATCAAAGAAAAAGTTTCTAAAGACGAGGCTGAAGGTTTAAAATCTCAATTGGAAGAAGCTGGAGCTGAAGTTGAACTTAAATAAAAGTCTTACGACCTTAATTTTAGGTTGATGTGGTTTAGAACCTCACATATGTGGGGTTCTATACCTATTTGTATAATTATCTTTTAAGTTCAAATAATTAAGATACACCGATGGCAGTAAATATTGAAAACCAAAGGATTAGCTTTTCTTCAACAAAAACCGTCTTTGATTATCCCGATTTCCTTGAAGTGCAGATTAAATCCTTCATCGAATTTTTTCAGCTTGGAACTACTCCTGATCAGCGAAAAGGAGAGGGATTGTGCAAGGTTTTTGAAGAAAATTTCCCAATTACCGATACAAGAAATAACTTCGTTCTCGAATTTGTTGACTACTTGGTTGACCCGCCACGTTATTCTATCGATGAATGTATTGAACGAGGCCTGACATTCAGTATTCCGTTAAAAGCAAAATTAAAACTCTACTGTACAGATCCTGAACACGAGGATTTTGATACTGTAGTACAGGATGTTTATTTGGGTACTGTTCCTTACATGACCCCAAGAGGCACTTTTGTAATTAACGGAGCCGAACGTGTTGTAGTATCACAGTTGCATCGTTCTCCCGGAGTTTTCTTCGGACAAAGTATGCATGCCAACGGAACAAAACTATATTCAGCTAGGGTTATTCCTTTCAAAGGATCATGGATTGAGTTTGCAACCGACATTAACAGTGTCATGTTTGCTTACATCGATCGTAAGAAAAAATTACCGGTAACTACTTTACTTCGCGCAATCGGATATGAAAGTGACAAGGATATCCTTGAAATTTTCGATCTTGCTGATGAAATTAAAGTATCAAAATCTGGTTTAAAGAAAATTGTTGGTCGTAAACTTGCCGCACGTGTTCTGAAAACATGGGTCGAAGACTTTGTGGATGAAGATACGGGTGAAGT
>CAMDGL010000142.1 GCA_945897845.1 Chitinophaga pinensis
CGGAAGCCTTTAATTTATAAGTAAATAAAGCTGCCTGATTGATATTCATTACAAACAAACCACAAATTTCGAAAATCTGCCAGAATTCGGGGCAAAAGATAGCACTAAAAAAAATCCGGGTGAAACAGCACAGCCATCACATCCGGACATTACTGTATTTTTAATCTTTATTTAATTTACCGCTGATACTGCACCGATAGATTCAAATATTTTTGCTTCCAATTCCTGGGCTAATTCAGGATTGTCGCGAAGTATATTTTTAACTCCTTCACGTCCCTGTCCAAGTTTTGTTTCGCCATAGCTGAACCATGATCCGGCCTTTTTAATGATGTTGAGCTCAACACCCAAATCAACAATTTCGCCGGTTTTTGAAATCCCTTCGCCATACATAATATCGAACTCTGCTTTTTTAAACGGCGGAGCCACTTTGTTTTTTACCACTTTAACACGGGTATGATTTCCCTGCATATCCTCTCCATCTTTGATCTGGCCAATGCGGCGGATATCCAGACGTACCGAGGCATAAAATTTCAGGGCATTTCCACCGGTGGTTGTTTCAGGATTTCCGAACATTACCCCGATTTTCTCGCGTAATTGGTTGATGAAAATGACACAGGTTTTGGTTTTATTGATGTTGGCAGTTAGTTTACGCAATGCCTGTGACATCAATCGAGCCTGAAGACCCATTTTCGAATCGCCCATTTCGCCTTCGATTTCAGCTTTGGGCGTTAATGCTGCTACCGAGTCAATTACAATAATATCAACTGCTCCCGAACGTATCAGGTTGTCTGCAATTTCGAGAGCCTGCTCTCCATTATCAGGCTGAGATATAAGCAATTCATTGATATCGACACCAAGTTTTGATGCATATCCCGGATCGAAAGCATGTTCGGCATCAATCACCGCAGCAATTCCGCCAGCTTTTTGAGCCTCGGCAATCGCATGTATGGCAAGCGTTGTTTTACCCGATGATTCAGGCCCGTAAATTTCAATGATACGGCCTTTCGGATAACCACCAACTCCCATCGCAATGTCCAAACCAATTGATCCTGATGAAATTGACGGTACATCTTCGACAGCACGGTCACCTAATTTCATGATCGAGCCTTTGCCATAGCTTTTCTCGATTTTATCCATCGTCAGCTGCAGTGCTTTCAGCTTTTCCTTATTCTGATTGCTTTTTTCTTCGTTTGCCATATTACTTTATTTCTAATACTTTGGTTAATTGATCGGTATGATTCTTTGTATCTACTTTATCAAAAATTTCCTCAATAATTCCGTCTTCACTAATCACAAAAGTGGTGCGTACAACTCCCATGTATTTTTTACCATACATGCTTTTTTCAGCCCAGACGCCGTATGCCTGTAAAATTTCCTTTTCCGTATCGGCAATCAAATTAAATCCGAATTGAAATTTATCGGCAAACTTTTTATGCGATGCAACACTGTCCGGACTCACTCCCACCACTTCGTAACCTTTTGACAGCCACATCTGGTAATTGTCATTCAGGTTACACGATTCGGCGGTACAACCCGGAGTATTGTCTTTTGGATAAAAAAATAAGATCAGCTTTTTGCCCTTGAACCCAACCAAAGAAATCATCTCACCTGATTGGTTCAGTCCTGCAAATTCAGGAGCTTTATCTCCTCTAATTAAAGTTGTCATTATTGAATGTTTTTAAGATAGGCAAATATACTTGAAAAATTAATATGAATCAGTCGCGTTAATCCTTTGTTCATAAAATAAACTATCCCTTTATTGCATAGCTCATGGTACATTTTTTGTAATTTTAGACCCGAATCAATTGGTACTCGAATATGTTAATCTTATTTAAACAAATTATAAAAACAACGATAATTCTTTTATTGCTTATGTCTGGCGGAACATTTCTGCAAGCAAAAAATACTTTTTTACCTGAAAATCATATGGATAATTTAATGAAACCGTTAACCATTAGCGGATTAAACAATCATAAAATTAAAACCCCCATCTACTTTTTGGGAGCAGATACCATTTCAGGAGAAAAAAATGACACTTTGAAGTTAATTGAACCACAGAAAGAGGAATTCAGAATCCCAAATCGATTGGCCAAAACCCAGTTCGATTTCCTGATCAACTCCTCTGTCAGCTACCTGAACTTCGACCATTTCAAAAAGAATGATGCAAAAAAAATGTTTTTTCAGGCATGGTTAAAAGAAAAGGAAATACAAAGGCTCAATATTGAAACCGATAGTTTGCGAAAAACCTACTCAAATGCTTCTGCGGAAAAAAAAGAAGAGATTGCGGCAATGATTTTAAAGGCAGAAGAAAAGTTAATCAGATTTGGCCAGGAAATTCCGGAATTGTATGAAGCGGCCAGAGAAAAGGAAGATCTTTACTGGAAATCTTCTGCCTCAGAAGAAATAACTGCCTTTCAGGAAAAAATCAGACTTTACCAAGACAGTATCAGGCAAATTACAGAAATGCAAAGCGGACCGAAAGCAAACGTTTCTGATACCATCGTATTCTATAAATCAGCTCCAAAAACGGAAGTTACTATCCCTGAAGCTACTGGTGGAATCTTCTATAAAATTCAGATTGGAGCATACAAAGGAAAAATTCCGGAATCTGCCAACAGACTGATCAAAAAACTTTCGTTAATAAGAAAAGTTGAAAACTATGTTGACGATAAAGGTGTTAAAATATTCACCACCGGAAATCTGAGAATATACAATGAAGCGGTAATAATGCAAAATCAGGTTAAGCAGGAAGGAATTAAGAACGCAATTATTGCGGCCTATCAAAATGGGAAAAGAATAACAGTATCTGAAGCCCGAAAATTAAACAATGAACTATGACCTCAAAAGAGCACCCACAGAAAGAAGTTGGCGAAGAGAACAGACATCAAAACAGAAAGGATAGGTTTCTTATCCTGCACAACGATGATTATCACACTTTCGATTATGTGATCGATGCGCTGATCAAAATTTGTGAACACGATGAGCAACAAGCAGAACAATGTACATTACTGATACATTATAAAGGAAAATGTGATGTTAAAAAAGGAAGTTTTTCTTATCTTAGACCGTTGAAAAAAGCATTGATCCAAAAAGAGTTAAAAGCAACCATTGATTAATCTGAATTTATGAACATCCTGATCATTCTGTTTCTGATATTTCTGGGTATTGTATTGTTGCTGATCGAATTCACCATACTTCCGGGGATTACTATTGCCGGTGTAGGCGGTTTTTTACTTTTTGCCTACAGCGTATATTTGGCATTTACCAGCTACGGAACACTGGCAGGATTTGTAACCCTGGGGTTTGTGCTGGTTGTTTCACCAGTGCTTGTAGTTGTTTTTTTCAAAGGAAAAATAGGAAAAAAGATGGTTCTTGACTCCGTCATAACAGGAGTTGCCAATCAGATTGATGAAAAGATTAAAGTCGGCGACGTTGGAGTTACCATTGGCCGACTAGCCCCAATGGGCAAAATAAAAGTAAACAATGAAGTTGTTGAAGTAAAATCGACCGGTAGTTTTGTCGATCCGGGAGAAAAAGTCAGAATTATTGAAATTGAAAAATCACTAATCACAGTTGAACCTTTAAATTTATAATGATGGAACAAATTCAAGGCCTTGGAGTTTTTGGTATGATCGCGGGAATATTCGTTCTCCTGATTATTATTTTGTATTATATCCCGGTTGGACTTTGGTTTTCAGCCCTGGTTTCCGATGTGCGTATTTCGCTGCTTCAGTTATTCCTGATGCGTTTCCGGAAAGTGCCGCCTTCGGTAATCGTGCGCGCTTTGATCGAAGGAACCAAAGCGGGTTTGGTTCTTAACCGAAATGACCTTGAAGCCCATTATCTGGCTGGCGGTCATGTTGAGAAAGTTGTTCATGCTTTGGTTTCGGCGCAAAAAGCCAACATCGAACTTTCATTTAAAATGGCTACTGCCATCGACCTTGCCGGACGCGATGTTTTTCAGGCAGTGCAAATGTCGGTAAACCCGAAAGTAATTGATACCCCACCGGTTGCTGCAGTTGCAAAAGATGGTATTCAGCTGATTTGTAAAGCGAGGGTGACTGTGCGTGCCAATATCAAACAATTGGTTGGGGGTGCCGGTGAAGAAACCGTTCTGGCCCGTGTTGGTGAAGGTATTGTGTCGTCCATCGGATCGTCACACACCCACAAAGCAGTGCTCGAAAATCCAGATTCAATTTCGAAAGTGGTACTTGGGAAAGGCCTTGATGCAGGTACTGCCTTTGAAATCCTCTCCATCGACATCGCCGATATCGACATCGGTAAAAATATTGGTGCCGGTTTACAAATGGATCAGGCCGAAGCTGACAAGAATATTGCACAGGCAAAAGCGGAAGAACGCCGCGCAATGGCTGTGGCACTCGAACAGGAAATGAAAGCAAAAGCCCAGGAAGCCCGTGCAAAAGTTATTGACGCCGAAGCTCAAATTCCGATGGCAATTGCTGAAGCTTTCAGAAATGGTAACCTTGGAATCATGGATTACATGAAATACAAGAACATCATGGCCGACACTTCCATGCGCGAATCAATTTCGGCAGAAGAACAGAACAAAAAGAAGAAATAGAAATTTATTTTTTGTGATCTGAAATAGAAAACCTTGTCGTGTGTAACGGCAAGGTTTTTTTATTCGAATAATATGCTTCAAAATATTTCTCAATGGGTTAAATATGACATTAATAGAATGATTTGTAAATGCAATTTCTAATGAAACCGAACAAATAATTATTATATTTACAATTCAGAAAAACATACCATGATTAAACAAACCAGATAAACAAAGCCATGAACACAAAATCCAAAGTTCCTGCCACGATAGCCTTTTTTTTGAGTTTCGTTTTTATCGTTTGCACTGCTTTTGCACAAAAAGAATCGGTTGTTTATATTGGTACAAACGGCAAGCTGACCACGATTGATCAGGCGATTTTCATGCAAAAAACTATAAAGAAATCATCAAAAATCACGACTGTACAAACCTATCAGTTAACCGATACAAAATGGGTTAAACTCTTTACCGAAAAATATAAAACACTGAATGATTCGACCTATCAGATCAACGGTAACCGCGAAAACTATAAAGGAACCACGTTCCGCACTTTCACAAAACAGGCCGATGGATCATTCAAATTCAGGGATGTGGTAAAAGACAAGCTTGTAAGGAGTGGTTTTGCGGAATCATTGATACCACTTTTGGTTCATGGACAAGTAACAGAATACTATCCGGGGGGAAATAAAAAGTCAGTTTCAGAATACAATGAAAATGAGCTGGTTTCGAACGAAAACTGGTATGAAACTGGAGACAAATACATCGGCAATATTTTTTATTCAGTCGATTCGTATCCAACATTCAATCCTGGAATAAAAGTGTTGCACCAGCATATCCTGAAAGGTTTCAAAGATGCAGGGATTGATATCGTCTCTATTTCAGGATCGATTATCATTGGTTTTGTGGTGATGGAAAACGGCACCATCGACGGCATAAAAATCATCAAAGGTTTGGGCCCGACTATCAACAGTGTTGCATACGAATCTTTTGTCAGCCTAAAGGGAAGCTGGACTCCGGCAAAACTCAACGACAAAACGGTTCGCTATTTTCAGATCTTCCCGATCAACTTCATTTACAAGTCACAATCATTTGAGTTTGCTGAGTTTGGGAAGGGCGGTATCCTGCACTGGGGAGCCTATTGATTTCTCATTTAAAGCATGATTCCAAGATACCGGTCATAAGCTGCATCCCAATCGAGTTCTGTTGACGGGATAAACTTTACCAGTCCGAAGGAGTTGGCGATGATCTGCCTGATTTCGTTCACAGAACCAACATAACCGAGTGCTTTGGCCTGAATCAGGATATTTCCGATCGCAGTGGCTTCCGTTGGACCTGCAACAACCAGCAAACCGGTTGCATCAGCAGTCAATTGATTGAGAAAATGATTGTTAGCTCCTCCGCCAATAATGTGAATTACCTCAATTGGCTGATCGGAGACTTCACGGATTTGTTCAAGTGTGTAACGGTATTTCAAAGCAAGGCTGTCGTAAATACAGCGGATTGTTTCACCATGGTTTTGCGGCGTTCCCTGCGCGGTTTGATAACAAAAATCCCGAACAGCCTGAACCATATTTCTCGGGTTCAGAAACATGGTATCGTCAGGATTAATCAGAAACTTAAAAGGTTCCGATCCACGCGCCAGCTCAACCATTTCAGGCCATGCATAAACGGTTCCCTCTTCCGACCAGATCCGCTGAACTTCCTGAATCAACCACATTCCCATGATGTTTTTCAGGAAACGGGTGGTTCCGTCAACACCCCCTTCGTTGGTGAAATTCATTTCGCGAATCTTATCTGAAATGAGCGGCTGCGGACTTTCAATTCCCATCAGCGACCAGGTTCCGGAGCTGATGTAGGCAAAATTATTCAGGGTACTTGGTACCGAAACAATGGCAGAACCGGTATCGTGACCAGCCACGGCAATTACCGGAATCGATTTGCTTCCGGTTTCGTGGGCAACCTCTTCCTTAATCTTTCCGATAATGGTTCCGGGAAGAATAATGTCCTCAAGAATATTTGTCGAAATTCCGGCCTTTTCAAGCAATTCGTAATTCCAGTCGCAGGTTCCGGGTACAATCATCTGACTGGTGCTTGCAATGGAGAATTCGCTCTTTTTCACTCCTGAAAACAGGTAATTTAGCGCATCGGGCATAAAAAGAATTGAATCGGTGATTTCGAGCAGCGAGGATTGGTCTTTCACCATCGAAAACAACTGAAACAAACTGTTGAACTGCATAAACTGAATGCCGGTTTGGGCATAAACTTCGTCCTTTGGAACAAGCTGGAACAAATCGTCCATCGAGGTATTGGTGCGCGAATCGCGGTATGCAAAAGGAAGCGAAAGGATCAACCCTTCTTTGTTAAGGTGCACAAAATCAACACCCCAGGTATCCACTCCGATGGATTCAGGCTGAATACCATACTCTTTGATACACATTTTCAATCCGGTCTTCAATTCGTTGAACAAACTGAAAATATTCCAGAAATAATGACCGTTGATCAACTGCATTTGATTGGTAAAACGATGAATTTCTGTCAGTTCAAGTTTTCCATCTACCAAAATTCCAAGAATTGCACGTCCGCTTGAAGCGCCAAGATCAAAGGCTAAAAAATATTTTCTGTTCATAATTTCGGGTTTATTTCAAATTCAATTAAAACAAAGAAAACAAATTTCAGGGAAAGGGGTATCCTGTGCAATCCTGAAGGAAATAATTTGAGGATGTGGAAATGTGAAAATGTGAGAATGAAAAAATTGAAAATCGTCAATTTTTCAGGCTCTTAAATGGATAGTATGGGTTAGAGCTTTTATTCGCAAATTGAACCTTTTCATTTTCTTGTTTAAATAAGGTAATAAGGTTCTGTTTGTATGGTTAGTATTATTACTAAGGTTAAATTCTCAAAATAAGGTTTCAGGAAATTTAATTGATTAATTGTCTTTATAATAGGCTCATTAATCTGAAAATAAGCTTATTTCTGTTTTGTAAACCTTAGTAGAACATATCGCACCCCACCGACTTTAACCTTATTAATCATCAATGAATTTGAAAAATAATTACCCACACCAAACATTATAGAACCATTTTTTCAAATCTTCACATCTTCTCATTTCCCTCCAAAATGTTTATCAGCAAACTTGATATACTGCTGCCAGTCGTAAAGCGTCAGGTCGTGTTTTCCGGAGCGGATATGATAGCCAATGGTTCCCATCACCGGCTGGTTCACTTCAGGCATTTCTTTCGCCGGAAGTCCTTCCTTTCCGAGCAGTTCATATGCAGCCGACGCATATTTTGCAGCTAAAAATTCCCCTCTCGGATCGGCCCATTTATCACCTTCTGCACTTGCCACGTACAAAGGACGCGGAGCAATCAAGGCAAGCAGCATGTGCTGATCAACCGGAAGCAGATCTTCATTGTCATTGTATTTCAGGAAATTATCGCAAAACCAATGCGGAAAGGAAGTATTGATGATCTGAACGGTTTCACCAAATTTCCGGCGCGAAAGAGCAGCGCCGCCACAGCCAGATTCGTTGGAAATGACCATTGCAAATCGCGGATCGGTCGCCCCGGCCCACAAAGCAGCTTTGCCCAGTCGGGAATGCCCCAGCACTGCCACTTTCTTCGGATCAACCAATGGATCCTGTTCCAGATAATCCATTGCTTTGGATAATCCCCACGCCCATGCAGCAATTGATCCCCACTCGTTGTATCTCGGATTGGCTTGATTTACCTGGTAAAAAAACGGATGAATTCCATCTGTAAAATCGTTTTTATCGGGGTCGAAATCGCCGTAATAAATGGTAACCAATCCATATCCGGCTTTGATGATCTCTTCTACGGGCCAGCTATCTTCATCGGAAGCCCTCGACTGCTCGGTAACCTGATTGTTAATGATCCCAATCGAAGGATTGTCGTTCACCCACGATTCTGTGAGCCGAATGGCCGGATCATTAATGACAGTATGGTTGCCGGTTAAATTATATGCAAGGAAAACAGGCACTTTCGCAGCGCTTTTGGGTAAATACATCAGTACATTCACTTCCAAATGGCGATCATCTTTTGTGAAAAACAATGAAACCTGTTTTCGGTGGGCCAGGCCATTCAATGCCTCGTCAGAACTTTCCCAAACCTTGACTTCCGAAATTCCCATTTCACCGGGAACTTTACCGTAAACTTCGTTGGTAAACTGTTTCAGGATTTCAGGTCTTTGTTTCTTTAGCCAGACTTTTTCTGATTTAACTTTTCGTCCGTTAAAACGGGTAAGCAAATCGGGTAAATTATACTCCGGTACTTTAGATTCTTCAGAAATGATATTTTCGCGCTGAGCGATCACATTCCCAATAATCAGAAAAGAAAGAAAAAGTACAAGTGAAAATTTCTTCATGGTTTGGTTTTATGATGGTTTAGTGCATAAAGATATAAATCTTCGGGCTCAATGAAGTTTTGAAGGAGTAGAGATTACCCGCATTCATAATTCTGATAACTGCGACTGTGACTGAGTACTTAATTTGGATATTTCAAAGGTTCAATTTCGCCGGTTGCAACACGAAGTGCATTGGCAGCAAGCGCTTCCAGCTCATCTTCGCCCGGATAAACATACACACCCGCAATGAATTCAACCTTCGAAGTAATGTATTTTGTGAGGTATTCATTGAAAGCCAATCCCCCTGTCAGCAAAATGGCATCCACATAACCGTTCAGCACCACCGCCATTTCACCAATTGCTTTTGCAACCTGGTATCCGAGTGCATCCTGAACATTGCGGGCAAGTTCATCGCCGTTATCAGCGCGTTCTTCCACTTCACGGGCATCGTTTGTTCCCATATAAGCAACATAACCACCTTCACCAATTACCATGCGGCGAATTTCGTCTTTCTGGTATTTTTTACTGAAACAAAGTTCGATCAACTGGCCGACCGGCAATGTTCCGCTGCGCTCCGGGCTGAAAGGTCCTTCGCCATCGAGTGCATTGTTTACGTC
>CAMDGL010000143.1 GCA_945897845.1 Chitinophaga pinensis
CGTATTGAAGCTGGTCTGAACCAAATATTGTTTCACGATTTTTCTGCCATTGATTTTATAAAATCGGGAATCTTGTCAAGTACATACATCGAAATCGGGAAACTGGGGATGGACATCTTTCGCGATAAGCGCAAAGAATTCAATCACGTGGACAAACCTGCATTTCAGGATTTGATATACAACTATCCGGGCAAGATAAATATTGATTCGATCGGTATTTCAGGCGGAAACATAACTTATACCGAACACGCGGAAAACGCAAGCGAGCCGGGAATTATCAGTTTTAATAAATTGAACGCGCTTATTTTCAATATTACCAATGACACGATTTGCAAAACTGAAAAAGCTTTTATTGGATTCAATGCTGAAGCTTTTTTAATGGGCAAAGCCAAAATGAGTGTTCAAATGAAAGGCAGGCTGTTCGACAATCAGAACGCATTTGCATTGACTGGCACGCTTTCAGGAATAGAAGTGATGGAACTGAACCCAATGCTGGAGAAAAATGCATTTATATATGCGACAGCAGGAAAGATAGATGCGATGAATTTCAGCTTTACGGCGAACAACACCAAATCTGCCGGCCAAATGAATCTGCGTTACGATGGATTGAATGTTGCCGTTAAGAATAAACGGACGGATGATACAACCGCCGTAAAAGAGCGCGTGATTTCTGTAATTGCCAATATGAAAATAATGAATTCGAACCCGATGCCGGGCGAAGAGTTGAGGCAGGGGATTATTGATTTTGAGAGAGATCCTGAAAAAAGCTTTTTTAATTATTGCGCCAAATCAATCATTTCGGGTATGAAAAGTAGTGTTACGAAGAGCCCGGATACTCGAAAGGAGAGCAGGAAACAAAGAAGGGACAAATAAACTTTCCAGTTAGTTGTAAAAGTTTTGATTTATCAAATTCAATTATTTTCCAGCGACATAAATGATCCTTATTGGATCAATTCATATTCTTGTGAGAAGAAAAAAGATGGCCGATTTGTATTCAGACTTTCTTGTCCTCAAGCCGGACTGGCTCTTCCTTTTCCAAACGATGAAAAGGAAGCAAAAATCTTGTCAAAACGAACCCTCGGCCGGGCGTTTTGACGGCTCTCGCACTCGCTTCGAATAATGTAAAAGCAAGATAGAACAACCCACTTTAATGCCATGCTTGAACCACCTAAGGGGACAAAGCGTTAAATTTCCAGTCGTGATTTTTATGCGGTCAGAAATACAGTGAGATTTGGATTTACTGAAAAAGGTGGATAATGATATTCAACCCCAGCCCGAGGCAGAGGTTTCATATCATTATCCACAAAATGCGGCCGGTTCTTATATTCTAATGTGAATTTTGTCGTACACACGATTTAGAATTGAGAGTAAAGAACAACTCTTTTTAGGCAATTTCTAACTGCATTGCCCAAGTATAAGCCAGATAATTACAAAAACTACAATGGTGCCGAAACAGCCTCCACCTAATTTAGAAGCCCCGTATCCTGATATTAATCCTCTGAATAAATTGTTCATATTGGTTGTTTTTATTATTAGCGTCCGGTATAATATTTTAAAGCTTCAGGCATAAACTGATTTAGCTTTCTCATCCTTGTATCATCTGACGGGTGAGTACTTAAGAATTCGGGTTGTTTTGCTCCGCCTGCTGCTGCCATTCGTTGCCAGAACGGAATGGCTTCGCGGGGATCATACCCGGCCATCGCGGCGAATATCAATCCGAACTGATCGGCTTCTGTTTCCTGCTGGCGCGACCATGGCAACATGGCCCCAACCTGGCTTCCGATGCCGTACGAAGTCATAAACAGATCTCTTGTCTGCTGAGGTTTTTGTGATAAAGCGACTTCCAAAGCGGTTCCTCCCAATTGCTGAACCATCGCCCGGCTCATTCTTTCGCTGCCATGTTTGGCAACGGCATGGGCAATCTCGTGGCCCATAACAATTGCAAGCGCTGTTTCATTCTGTGTTACAGGCAAGAGGCCAGTGTAAACAACCACTTTTCCACCGGGCATACACCAGGCATTAACGTCCTTACTGTCAATAGTATTGAATTCCCATTTATAACCTTCAAGTACTTCGCTTTTACCCTGATTTGCGTAATATTTTGTAATCGCATTTGCAATACGCGCACCAACACGGTCAACCATTGCCGCACTGCTGTTATTGTTGCTTAAAGTCTTATTTTCCGTTAAAAATGTATTGTACTGCGCTATGGCCATTACCTGTAACTCTGATTCCTGAACCAAACTCAACTGGTTGCGGCCAGTTACCATATTCATCGCACATCCTCCTAAGAGACCTGCGATTAAAATTAGAAATAGAATGTTTTTCATCTGTTGTATTTTAGTTAATGAATTGTCAATTAACTGACAGAACAAAGTTAAAAACTGTTGGCGGAGTATTTATTACACAACTTTCTAATTATATTACATCATTCACACATTTATCCTGAATTCAGCAGAGAAAAATAAATTCCTGCCTGTAATGAATATTTATTTTTCCTGAATTGATAAGTATAACACTTCCTTAGAACTTAGTTATTTATCTGATTTATAGCAAAATAGCTGATTGTTTTTTTTTGTTGAAACTGCTTGGATTTGAATCTTTAAAGTATTATTTACCAGTTGATTGCTTTAATTATGGCCAGCCTTGCGATTCGTGTTTTATATTCAAAAATTGTCAACATGTCAATGAACTATTGTATTTCGGTACCATGGCCGCTTAAATATTTACATAAATAAATAGTATAGCAATATTTCAAAACGATTAACGAAGTTTCAAATCGGTTAATAATCGGTTAATTCAGTTTAATACTGGCGCTGGTTTGGATTTTTCAATCTAATTTCGGATGAAAATATCTTTTAATATTTCTTATTATTTGTTTTAACCAAAATTTGAAAATTGTATGAATAAAAAAAATCTTTTCGCCTCATTGGGGCTAGTATTCTTGTTTGCCTGTAACGAGCAAAACATAGTTGATGATGCAGGAGATGCCGAATTAAAATCGGCTAAAGCAGGTTCTGAATCGATTGCCTTTACCCTGTCCGGAACGGTTGACATTGGGAATTTGGGAGCCGCTGAAATAAGCGCTTTCGATCCATCAACAAATAAACTGTTTGTGGTAAACAACGACGGTGGCAGTAAAATTGATGTGGTGGATTTAACAGACCCGACAAATCCGGAGTTTGTGGAAAGTATTGATATTTCGATGTACGGCGGCGGAGTAAATAGTGTTGATGTAAAAAACGGTTTACTTGCAGCTGCAATTGCAGCTAATATTAAAACCGACAACGGCAAAGTGGTTGTTTTTGAAACCACCGGTTATGTTGAAATTGCAACGGTTGAAGTGGGTGCCCTGCCCGATATGGTTACATTTACACCCGACGGACGTTATATTTTATCAGCCAACGAAGGCGAACCCAATGACAGTTACACCATTGACCCAATTGGAACAATATCGATAGTAAGTGTTGAAAAAAGTTTTGCTGTAACTACGCTTGATTTTAGCGCATTTGAGCCGCAGCAGGCAGCGTTGAAATTGAAAGGACTCAGGATTTTTGGTAAGGATGCTTCGTTTGCGCAGGATATTGAACCTGAATACATTACAGTATCTCAAAATTCAAAAACAGCATGGGTTTCACTTCAGGAAAACAATGCAATTGCCGAAATTGACATCAACTCAGAAACTATCGTTAAAATTCTTCCTCTCGGATTTAAGAATTACAGTTTGTCGCAAAATTTCATCGATCCAAGTAACGAAGATGGCGGTGTAAATTTTGGTTCCTGGCCGGTTTACGGGATGTATCAGCCTGATGGAATTACTGTCATCAGCCACGGTAATGTGCCGTTTGTATTTACCGCCAACGAAGGAGATTCAAGAGATTACGATGGTTTCTCGGAAGAAGTTCGGATTAAAGATATTTTGCTCGATACAGAAAAGTTCCTTGATGCAGCTACACTTCAGAAAAAACAAAACCTGGGGCGCTTAAACATTACTGCCACTTTGGGAGATTTTGATGGTGACGACGATTACGATGAACTCTATTCCTACGGCGCGCGGTCGTTTAGTATTTGGAATGGACTCACCGGAAAGCAAATTTATGACAGCGGCAATTTTTTGGATAGAACCGCAGTACTGGAAGGAAGTTATGATGATGCCCGCAGCGATGACAAAGGGGTGGAACCTGAAACCGTTGTTATTGGCCGGGTTGGAAATAAAAACCTGTTGTTTGTTGGAATGGAACGGGCCGATGCCGTTGCAGTTTATGATGTTACCAATCCGGTTAAACCGAAATATTTGCAGTGGCTGAAATGTGGGGACGCCCCGGAAGGTATCATTTTTATTTCGGCAGAGGAAAGTCCGGTTGGGAAAAGCCTGCTTGTTGTCAGCAGCGAAAATGACGGTGTGGTTACAGTATTTACTACCAACTAAAAAATTCGCTGCCAAAAGTGCAAAAGGGGAAATAAGTTCTGAAAAGAAATTTATTTCCCCTTTTCCTTTTGCACAATTTACAAACTGCAAGTTTCTTTATTATTTGATCCCTACTGTCACTATTTACCGTCGAATCGGGCTGACAACCAAAGATTCTATCCTGAATTTCCATAAGCATTTTTCGATGGAAGAAGAATACTGGCCTTTCGATTCGATCAAATAAGAATACTACCGATATCAATATAAACCTGCCCGATGGTCAAAACATGGGCGGGTTAATTCAGGAGGTGTACTTCGGCTTTCATACCGATTAATCTGGCCTGACAAGCCACTGAATCCTTTTAAATCTTGAAGAAAGTGCAACCTTAACGGCTGAAAACTGGTGATGAAAGCCGGAAAACGTATGTTCAGCTTTTACATCAACCCGGCAACACCGGGGAATTCAATACTGCATTGACAACAGTAAATATTGCCAAGGTAATGCAACTGAGCAATCCCGAAACGAGGGAAAACTCATTTTCTGTGGCAACATACAAGATGCTGTTTCGCAATGCATTGTTGCTATCCAGATTTTTATTCCTGTTCGCTATTAACCCGAACTCAATCAAAAATCGTCAACATGACAATGAACTATTGGATTATGGCAAAATTGCCGGTTAAAATTTAACGAACTATTGTTATATTTAACCTCTCAAAAAAAAGTAAAGTTATCAAAAACCAAAAAATATAAATTATGGGAACATTGAATAATCGAAGATCGTTTTTGAAAATAACAGGCGCAAGCGCACTTGGTCTGTCGCTACTTGGCCCTGCTGCCTGTAAACCAGCGGCAATCGACCGTAAAAGCTTTGGAGTTGGACTCCAGCTATATACCATTCGTGATGCTATGACTGCGGATGCTCTTGGTTCATTGAAAAAGTTATCAGACATGGGTTTCAAAAACCTCGAACTCGCGGATTATTCTGATGGCAAGTTTTATGGTTTTTCACCATTGGAACTTAAAAAGATTGTGAACGATTTAGGTATGGAAATTCTTAGCAGTCATACACAGGTAGAAGCGGCAGGAATTACTGTTGACAATGCGCAGAAAATGGCTGATGACCATGCTGAACTTGGAGTTAAATATTGTGTTCAGCCATGGGTGAACGAACCAGACCGTAACATTGAATCGTACAAAAAAATGGTTGGCGACTGGAATGAAGTTGGAAAAATAATGAAAGGGGTGGGGATTCAGTTCGGATACCACAATCATAATTTTGAGTTTGCCAATGTTGATGGAATCGTTCCATACTATGATATATTTATGGCTGAACTTGACGCTGATTTAGTTACCATGGAATTAGACCTTTTCTGGGCAAATAAAGCCGGTCAGGATCCAGTTGAAATGTTTAAAAAATACCCTGGCCGTTTCCAGCTGTTGCACTTTAAAGATATGAAGACCAAGGAAGCGCCATTTTACGATGTTATAAAAGATGATGTTTGTTCTGTTGGTGCCGGTGTAATTGATTTCAAAACAATTTTGGCATCGAAAGACATTGCCGGAATGAAATATCTTTTTGTTGAAGACGATAATCAGGGTAACGGAATGCCTTTTGAAGAGCTTGAAATTAGTATTAATAACCTGACTACTAAAATATTGGTGTAACCCAACATTGTATAAAAAGAAAACGAGGCTGTATGAAAAGTCCTGGATGACTGGATCCATGACTTTTTAAACGGCCTCGTTTTTTTTTGCTCTATAACGTTTATTTGTCTGTAAATCAGTAAGGTAATAAGGCTAAATTCACATTAACGAACCATTACTCTTATATAACTACTTTTTTGAAGGTGGATTCTGTTTCCTGCCTGCGGCTGGCAGGCGTCCGAAAAGAGAATTTTGCCCTGAAAAAGACTTTCGCGCGGACGGTTTCCATTATTGCCTTTATGTCCGTTGCCTAAAGGCAAACGGCAAAGAATACCGCCACGAATAAGCTGTTTCACTGATTAGAGCATTATCCTTTGCCGTCACATTCATGTGACGGACAGGAATCTCCATCACCAAGTCCAGAGTGCCGTAGGTACGAAACATTTTGGTTTTGTTACAGAACCCCTTTTTTAGTCCTTAAATGTCAGAGGATTTGCAATGTTTTCATAGCTCATCAGTTTCAAATGTATTTTCCCAACAATTCGGATATCCATCTCAATTAAAACCGGAATACAGTTTAAATCGTTGCTAATCCAGATGCTTACATCGTCAGGTGTTTTAAACATGCGGCCAACTTCAACCAAAGGCGAAATTTTAAGGCAACTGATTTTGCCGAATTTGGTCCTGATTGTTTCTTTCCCTTTGTAGCGCAGGTAAAATGGAAATATTTCGTCGGAAAAATAAATGTTCACAAAAATTACATCGTTTTCTTTCACTTTCGAAAAGTCAATCCTTCTGATATAATAAAGAGAGGTGGCCAAATCGAGAATTTTATCCGGAACATCTTTTACTCCGGACAGCTTTGAATTAACTGTGTTGTTTTTTCGGTTATAGGTAACTTCGTTGTATTTTGTGTAGTTTCCTTCTTTGATGTTGCGTATCTGCTTATATGACAGATTTGTTTTCTTGTCGAACCAACTTTCGTAAACATCCTTTACACCGTAAATTATTTCAGCCATGCCGGTTGTCTCGCCGGTGGCCACAGCATGAAAAACCTTTTTGTTCTCATAAATATCCTCTGTAAGCGAAAGAGTTGTAATTCCGCCGACAATAATTCCATACCGGATTTGATAAGTTAGTTTTTCACCAGCCTTGAATGCTGTATCCGGTTTGAGTTCCGGGTTCACTATTTCCTGTGCATTAGCTGACAAGCAAAAAAGTAAAACCAGAAATTTTGCGATATTTAAAAATTTCATTTTGAACTTTAATTTAGGTTCAAAGGTGGGTCCAAAATTACCGGGAAGTGTTACACAATTGCTTTTAGGACTTACATCATTCACACCTTTTCGAGTGGAATACGTTTTTTTACCTTGAGATGTTTGTAGTCGGATGGAGTTAATCCGGTGATTTTTTTAAATTGGTTCGACAGGTGGGCAACACTGCTGTAATGCAGTCTGTATGCTATTTCGGTAATATTAAGTTCGTCGTAAATGAGCAATTCCTTCACCCGCTCAATTTTGTGGTTCAAAAAGAAATGTTCAATGGTGATTCCCTGAGTTTCAGAAAAAATATTTGCCAGGTAGGTGTAATCGTATTTTAATTTTTCACTTAAATGATCCGAGAAGTTCATCTTGATCTGATCCTCTGAATAATGGACCAGATCAATAATAATATTTTTCACTTTTTCAACCAACAGATCTTTCTTGTCTTCAATTACTGCAAGTCCCGATTTCTTCAGGTTGATATTCAACAGATTTTTCGTTTCCTGTGTGATGTTTTCCGTGATTTCTGCTTCACCTAAATTAATGGAAGTAGCATGCAGCCCAAGTTTTTCAAGCTCTGATGTCACTATCAGTATGCATCGATTACTTACCATATTTTTGATGTGGAGCTCCATACTGCTTTAATTTGTAAAATTGAATAATTCTTAAACTATCCTGTTTCAGACCAAGTATGTTTTTAGCTGATACTCTTATTTTACTGAATAAAACCGACATATTTTACCTCATTTTGAGGATAAAGGTTACTTCAGTTTAAATTTCTTTTGTGGGGATTAATGTTTGTGTTTTTTTTTGAAGTCTGAAATATCAACCACCGATAAAAGACATTTGCCGTTATCGTTGGTAACGATTGCTTCCATGTAAACATGGCGTAAATTATTGAGATCACTGCCTATCATTACTTTGCACGATTCTTTTGATCTGCCCAAATATACCAGGTTCAGGAAATTATTAAACACTGACAATGTTTCATCAGTAACGTATAATTTAAAGTTGCTGTTTACCAGCGTAAACCGCCTGTCGCCAAGTAACTCTGCCCCGGTGAAATTCAGTTCACAGATGATTCCGTTGTGATCGAGTGTGAAATAGCCCATGGGTGCAAAATCATACATCATGGTATATTTTTTAAGCGCAGCTTCAGCTCTTTCATTTGCCTGCCTTAATTCTTCATTCTGCATTTCCAATTCTATCTGGTGCACCTGAAGCTCGTGAACCAGGCGTTTTACATCGTTTTCAATGGCTGAAGGAGTTGCTTTGTTTTGATTTACCTTCAGTTTTTCTTCGGCATTTTTTCGTAATAGCTGCACATCTGTCAATTCAAATTCATCGTTCATGGCTATGTTGTTTTTGCAATTAATATAATTTCATTTGCAACCTGCAAATTGTTGTACAGAATATTTACTGACCATTCAATTATGCAGGTATTTCCTTTGGCTGCAGTGGTCTCCATTTTATATTTGGCATTCACTTTTTCTTTCAATATTTTAAGAATATCTTTTTCAGTCTTTTTCTGAAGTAATTCCGGAACAAATAATTGTAAATAACTTCGCCCAACTACCTCCTTATGGTTTTTTCCGAAGAATTTTTCCGCTTCAGGATTTAATTCCAGCACCTTTAAATCGGTCGATAATTTAATGATTGAATCCGACGAGGAATTCAGTATCAGCCGGTGTACCTGTTCGTTTTTGTGCAGTTTTTCTTCCAGTTGCTTTAAATCGGTGATGTTAAAAAAGGTGATTACCAGTCCTTCAATCCGGTCTTCATAGGTGCGGTAAGGCATTATTCTGATCGAAAACCAACGTCCGTCTTTGGTAGGAATTTGTTTTTTTATATAAACCAATGACTTTAATACTTCTTCGCCATCTTCAGCCAAATCAGGATAAATCAGGTCAGAAACAAGGTCGGTAAATGGCCGGCCGATGTCACTTTTTATAAGTTTGAATATATTTGTTGCCTGTGGCGTATATTGTCTGATATTTAATTTGTTGTCGAGAAACAGGGTCGCGATATCGGTGCTGTTAAGCAGGTTTC
>CAMDGL010000144.1 GCA_945897845.1 Chitinophaga pinensis
CCATTTTGTTCTTGAGTATCTAAATTAAGTACTGGCTCGGCCTTTTCGTAAGGAAAAAGGAAACCTGGTACAAAGAGAAAAATTATCAGTTGCAATATTTTCATTTGTTCTATTAATTTTTAAATGATGATTTCACTGTATTACACACATTCCTATATAAAACCACTTTCCCACAATAGGAGTAGGTTGCATTTATTAACACGAAACTCTTACCCACATAATAACAGTTTACTTAAAGTTTATAAAACTCTTCCCACCCTTTACGTGGCGGTGCGCCAACCAGTAAGTCGTTGGCTAAGTTATTGTTAGTTATTTGTTTGGTTACACGATCGAACTTAATCTTAGTATTAAGGTGCTGGGCGATAGTTCCAAGCACAAAAACCTGACTAAGAGGTGCCGAAACTTCAAAAGGCGATCTGGTCTTTTCCTCTCCTTTGCATGCCAATACAAAATTTTCGAAGTGATTAGAAGGACTTTTAGGTACTTCGGGTAGATCAGCTAATACCTCGTCTGCTTTCTTTGATGGCAAAATGGATAAAGTACTTCCGTGGGACCCCCCTTTAAAAGTAAGATTTTTACTGTAAATGATCTTGCCCGGATTCAACTTTCTTTTTTCGATTTTACCGGTGCCTGCAGCAGGAATGTTATCTGCCAGTTCAGATTGACCATAGTTTTCAGGAAGCTCAGGGAGGTTGTCAATTCCATCGTACCACGATATTATCAGTGGTGGCATTCCTTTTCGTTCAGGAAATTTAAAATCGAGTGTAGTGGCTTGCGGATAAAAAAGCGGATTATGACCAACGATTCTTACCGGATCCACTTCGTATGGCAAACCAAGATCAAGAAACTCATGGACAGTATCGATAATATGCGCTCCCCAATCACCTAATGCTCCCATACCAAAGTCGTACCAGCAACGCCATTGACCGTCAACAAAATCCTTTTGATAATCGTGATATTGTGAGGTTCCCAGCCAGGTATCCCAATTGAGTGTTGATGGCACCGGTTGTCCTTTAGGAAATGAGGTCATGCCCGTATCCCAACCATGCCATCTTCTGCTGCTGTTCATATGCGCCACTACTTTGGTTACATCTTTGATAATTCCCTTTTCAACCCAGGTTTTAAACTGGAAGTAATTTGCTTCTGAATGTCCCTGATTACCCATTTGAGTAACTACTTTATATTTTGCGGCAGCATTCATCATTATTTCAGACTCCCAAAAGGTGCGGGATAATGGTTTTTCCACATACACATGTTTACCGAGCGACATAGCAAGCATAGTAATAGGAAAATGAGAAAAGTCAGGTGTTCCAACCACGACAGCATCGATGGATTTATGCATCTTGTCGAACATCACCCTGAAATCCTGGAAACGGGGTACATCGGGATATTTCTCAAGTGTTCTTTGTGTGTGCTCTGCTCCCATATCGGTATCACACATCGCTACATTATTCAACATTCCTGTATCCATGAAACTGCGAAGTATTTGTCCTCCCCTGTTACCAATTCCACAAAAAGCAACATTTACTTTATCACCAGGCATGGTACGACCCGGCCGGCCAAACACCATGTGTCCTGGAAGAATTGTAATAGCACCTAAACCAAGTGATGCTTTTTTTATAAATGATCTCCTGTTATGTTGTGATTTATTATTCATTTGTTTAAAATTTTATTTTTATTTGTTAGATGGAACCGCATTTAGAAACTAATCCAATGGTTTAATTTTAATGTTGTGAAATCTCACCTCATTTCCATGATCCTGCAAAAGGATATGTCCTTCCTCAAAATTTCCAAAATTCTCCCATTTCTGATATTTGCTGGAATTGACCAGTGTCTCCCAAATCTTTGTATTTCGCTCATATTCAACCACTTTTATTCCATTAAGATAATGAGCCACCCGATTACCATTCACTTCAATGCGTGCCCTGTTCCACGAATCAGTACCTTTGAACATTTTAACCTTCATGTTTGAATTGAAATTGGTGCCATTGGCCGGAATCAGATCATATAATGAAGCCAGAGTTCTGTTACCTTCCTTGCCCAATTTTGCATCGGGATGTTTATCATCATCGAGGATCTGGTACTCGCAGCCAATTTCAGAACCTTCACCTTTATTAAGATTATCCTGAACAAAATATTTAATGCCACTATTAGCTCCTTTTGTAAAATTAAAATCCACCTCAAGGATGAAGTTTTTGTAACGTTCAACTGTTATGATATCTCCACCATTGCCGGACTCCGCACCATTTGCGTTTTCTACTACCAGGTCGCCATCTTCGACATGCCATCCTTTATCAGGGAAACTTTCGAGTTTAGCACCCCTCCATCCCTTCGTGGTTTGTCCGTCCCAAAGCAGTTTCCATCCTTCAGATTTTTCGTTGTCCGACAATTTATTTTTTAAGTAGCTTACCTGTTTAATGTTTGGATTTTCTGGTGTCTTATGCTCATTAAGATTGATAGTACAAATCTGAATATTCCGAAACATGTTTTTCTGTCCAGCAAGAGATTCGTTATTCCCGATGCTGTGCACCTGAAGCCCGATATAACCTTTAGAATCCACATCATCGATCAGGTTGGCAAAGACTACGCCGTTTACAAATGTTCTGAGACTGTTGCCAATAGCTTCAATACGGTATGAATTCCAGTCACCGGGTTTGAAGGTCTTTTTTGCTTCCTGATTGTATTCCATACAATAAAGCCAACCCCTTCTGGCTTCATCGTAAATTCCACCTGTCCATGCTCTTTTTGAAGGATCGAGCTCCATCTGATAGCCATGTACGCGGCCATCCTTGTATTCCGCATTGCTTTGTGCACGGAACATGACACCTGAATTCCCCTTCTCAAACTTTGCTTCAAAAGTAAGGATGAAATCGCCATACTCCTTTTCAGTGCAAAGAAATGAGTTAGGGGTCTCAGTAACGCATGTACCCACTATTACACCATCCTCAACAGTATAGGGTGCTTTCCCGTTTTTCACTTTCCAGCCGGAAAGATCTTTTCCGTTAAACAGGGGTACGAAATCATTTTTCTGTGCATAAGAAGCAATAACAACACAGTTAATTAATAAGTAAATAATAATCTTTTTCATCTTTAAGTGATTTATTTTATTTTTAAACTTGACTTTTCCACCCGTAACAAGGGATAATCGGTTAAGCCGATATTTTTTATAACACAATCTTTGTTTTGGTTTGAGAAATTATCACTGACATCATACACATTTCCTGTAAGTAAATCTACCAGTACCGGATGTGTAAACTGCTAAGAATAATTTTGATTAAAGTTTGTTTCATGATTTGTAGGTTTTTTGGTTGTTGAAATTGTTTTAAAACCGACAATCTTATTGTATTGATTTACAGAATCTTTAGTTTACAAATATAAATTTTGAGAACATCTCGTCTCCTGAAGCAATTTTCAGGATATACATTCCTGGAGGCGAAGAAGGCAAACTGAATGTAAATGGTAAATCAACTCCATGAAAATAATTGATTTTCATGCCATTTATCGAATAAACGCCTACATCTGAATTGAGCCGACTGGAAAGGGACGAAATATTTATTTTGCCGGAAACCGGATCCGATTGGATTGTTACATTTTTTTGTGTTTTATTAATATTGAACCCTGTTGGTTGGCCTGTTAAGGTTTCACGCAGAGAATAAATATCGCGGGCAACTTTGTAAAATGAGTTTTTTAATGTATCGTACCATTGGAAAGTTTCGTTAACCAGGCCTTTGTTCGAACCTTCGTCGTCCATGTATTTGAAATGGTGATAACCCACACAACCAGGGTGTTCGATCAGCGCGAGCGTAAAGTTTTCGAAAAATTTGGCACGATCGGTTTGCGTTGGGACCAGCCAGCCAGCACCACCTGAATTATCAAGCCCCGAATCTTCAGCTTTTGCATAAAACTCGGTCACGAAAAAAGGAGCACCACCTCCGGCCCACATATCCATTTCAATGGTTGAAGGTGTCCAGGTACCGTAAACATTTATGCTAATCATGTCAACATACTTGGCTGCCTCTTTAAAAATAGAAGGTTTGCTTTTTGCAGCTCCATGCAGGCGGCTTCCCAGATACAAGTGGTTGGGATCGTATCGCTTAATGGCTTCTCCGGTAATTTTGTAATAGGTTCCGGTAACATATCCATGAAAAAGTTCACGGTCTTCAGATGAGATGGAATAGTTTGCTCCTTTTCTCCCAACAATCCAACTTTTAGCGGCCAAATAATTCGGATCAGTTTTATCCTGAATATTCAGGAACCGGTCGAGCAGGTTTCCGTATGTAGTGTTGTCGTAAATCGGGAGTTCATTGTCGGAGAAATGACCCAGCAGGTAAGGGTCGTTTTTCGCATCAATCAATTGTTTGGCATGGGTATCGCAAAAAGTGAGGTAGCCGGGATCGAAAACCGGAATAATTCCGGCCGTATATAAATCTTTGGTTCGTTGTGTTGTATTTTTATAGGTCGACATGAAATTCCAACGCGGACAGTAAGACATTTTTTTATCGGTATCCACATTTATGGTTTCATCCGACCAACATCCAAGTGTATTGGCGCCAATGCTCTTAAGTGCTTCCGGAAGAACAATTCCTCCTCCTTTTACGACAGAACATACTCCAATTGTAAAAAAAAGATTGCCTTCAGGATCAACCAAATACCAAACTTCATTCACTTTTTTGATTTGAAAAAAAACCGAACCTTCAATTTTTACATTTTTATTTCCTCCATATTGATTTAGCTGAGCATTGCTGGCAACTTCGTTTAAAAGGCGAACTGGTTTTGTTCCATTTTTACTTGTGTTTGCTGTTGCAATGGTAAATGTAAATTGAGCAGAACCGCTAAAAAATAAAACAATAGAGAAAACGCAGGAAATCAAAAGCCTTTTGGGCAGAATTAAATTGAAATTCATAAAGCAAGGCATAAAATGTTTATAGTAAATCTATTTACATTGCGGTAATAGGGATTCAAATTGCATCAAAAAATGTGGATATAAAGCGTTCTCCAATTCTCAGGTTGATTGGAAAGAATAAAAAAAGTGTGGCATCCAAAGTCACCCTTGGGTGCCACAACTTTTTCGGACAAAACTTTATAATCCTGGATCAAACCAAATTGCCTATTGTAAATAGCCTTCATTTTGCGGGAAACTACTTCCCATCGCGTCTAATTCGCTTTGCGGAATTGGCCAACGGACGTGATAAGGCTTAATGTTTGTCCGACATTGGTAATAAGTAGAAGTTGCTTTAACGCCCAGGAATTCGCTAACACCACCGTATTTTTGAACTCTCTCAACAAGTTTACCCATACGTTTTAGCAAAAACCAGCGATGCCCTTCAAGACCAAGTTCCCGTGCATATTCTTCCAATAAAATGTCTTCATTTAAAGTGGTCAGCAGTTGATTAGGCGAAGTACTTAATATCCTGTTTTGACGAATCTGATTGATGTATGAAAGTGCTTTTACATTATCCGGTTCCAGATGCATGTAGGCTTCAGCCGCGATAAACAATACCAGTGGATAACGATAAATATAAATGTTGTTATAACTTTCACTTGCAAGTGGTTCTTTTTCCCAGTCCCAGTACTTTTTAGTCCCAACATTCATCGACCGGTACATGTTATCTCCTTTGGTCCAGGAGTTTTGGTTAACTCTAAGTGTATCGCCAAACTTATAACTTAACTTGCTAAAATCATAAGTCGGATCATTATAAAGATAAAAATGCTGAAACCAGGCATTATATCGTTTATCGTATTTTTTATCAAACAAACTTAGAAAATAAGGATTTGGGTGCAAACGTGCCCAACCGTAACCACCAAATTCGGGAGATGAAATACAACCCGGGACACTGCGGTATTGAGCAGTAAATGCGCGAGCAAAACGATGGTCACCGCCACCGCCCGGTGAAAATTCATCCCATTGTATAACATACATTCCTTCTTTTGTATTTCTGCGGCGGTCTTTTGCCCAAACATTCTCAGTAGCCTCCAGGGCAAATGGCCCTTCAGAAATAATTTTTGTAGCCTGGGCAGCTGCGGTTTGATAGTCTTTTTGCCAAAGGGCAACTTCGGCTCTTAACAACCTGGCAACACCCTGGTTAAATTGTCCCTGAACAACCGTCCAGTCAGTTCCGTAATATTCAAGAGCTTTATCCAGATCGGCAATAATCTGTTCATACACATCGGCCTGAGCTGCCGGAGTAAATGTTCGTCCGGAAATATTCTCATATGTAGTTGGTTCAGTGTTAAGCCAAATATTATCGTATTTACGTACGAGCCAAAAATAGGCGTAAGCTCTGTAAATATATGCGTTACGCAATATGGCCTTTTTGTCATCTGCATCAATGTCGGCCTGTTCTCCAAAAGTAATGATACTGTTTGAACGTTCAATAATGCGGTAAAATTTCTGCCACCAACCGCTGATAGTACTTCTTGTTGCGAGGTTGGTAACCAGATCATACCTTGTAACCGTTGCATCTGCTGCGCGGTTGAAGTCGAGGTCGGTACCTCCATCGCCATAAATCAATACGGTCGGACTAGATTCACTGTCATCAAACTGAGCCCTTTCGATGGTGTAAAGGCCATTGACAGCAGCCTGCAATCCATCTGCTGTTGTATAGAGGAAATCGGTTGTGACTTCCGATGGATTATTTTCTTTAAGATAACTTTCGCATCCGCTAAAAACGAACACCAGAAAGAGGATGTTGGATATTTTAAATGGATTTATATATGCTTTCATAAGATTGTTTTTTAGAAGTTAATGTTTATACCGAAGGTGTAATTTTTTGTTTCGGGGTAATTATCGGCATCTCCTTCCGGACTGTAAGATGAGAATTCGGTTTTGGTCCATAGATTATCTCCGGCTGCAAAAACCTTTACTTTTGACAAACCTATTGTTTTTAGCCAATTTGTTGGGAGATTATATGCTAATGTTATGTTTCGCAATCGAATATACGATGCATCCTGATAATCGTAAGAACCACGATAATCTGAAGTTAAGGTTGCATTTGGGCGATAGGTGGTTCCTGAGGTATTTTCCGGGGTCCAGTAATTTTGTTTGATTCCATTTGAACTTCCGTCTAAACGCCCCCCTCGATTAAAATCAGATAAGAATGGATTAGACGATAATACTCCCTGAACGGTGTACAAATCAGCCGAAAGTTCAAATCCTTTATAATTCATACTTGTAGAAAGAGACCCCATCCAGTTCGGGTCACGATGAATAACTTCACGGTCATCTGTTGTAATCAGGTTATCCGGAACTCCATCCGGACCAGAAATGTCGGCTACCCTGATATCTCCCGGACGGGCATTTGGTTGAGGAGAATTTGCGATATCATCATCAAGCTGCCAAATACCAATGGCTCTGTAATCGTAATAAATGTTGATTGGCTCACCAATAAACCATTCGTTATTTACATCGTCAATATACTCACCTGTTTCGCTATCCTGTAAAACACCTTTAACCAGTTCGTTTTTATTTTTCGAGAAGTTTATTGTTGCCGACCAGTTAAAATCCTTTGTTGAAATGATATAACCGGTTATAGTCGCTTCGATTCCGGTATTTTGTACCTCTCCTAAGTTTCCAGGGATGTTTGAATACCCAAGTACACGTGGGATGCTACGGTCGACCAATAAATCTGTGGTATTTGATTTATAATATTCGATGGACCCAGTTAACCTACGGTCAAATGCTCCAAAATCCAAACCGATATTTAATGTTGTTGTTGTTTCCCATTGCAATTCGGGGTTAGGCAGGCTGGAACCCGGAAGGTAACCTACCACCGGTGTTGACCCGGTAACATAAAAAGCGTTGTCGGCTGTTGCAAGGCTACCATAGGGATCGATGGCCTGATTGCCGATCTGACCATAACTTGCTCTTAACTTCGCTTCATTAAGCCATTTTAAACCATGCATAAAAGGTTCTTTCTCTATGTTCCAGGCTGTAGCTGCTGAAGGAAAATAACCCCATTTATTGTTTGAACCGAATACCGATGAACCATCCGCACGTATCGTGAAGTTAAGTAGGTATTTGTCATCGTATGAGTAATTTACACGCCCCATGTACGATTCCATTGCCCGTTCTGTTAATCCACGCCCCACCTCTGCCTGCAAAGCTGAACCTAAACTGTTAACCCCAAAAAAATCATTTCCAAGCTGATTGGCTGTAGCAGTAGTAGAAAAGGTATATCTGGGTTCAAATCCCTGCACAAACGTTAAATTGATGCTATGGTCCTGAATGGATTTGTCGTACGTAATAATATTCTCAACCAGGTAATCTTTGTTCTTATACATATTAATACTTGCATAACCCAATGTTAATGCAGAAGGATCATCGAAATTCTGGAAGTTTTGGATATCTCTGTTTCGGCTATTGATGCTGGCATTCAGCTTATACTTTAAGCCCGGCAGGAACGAAGGTGTAACTTCGAGGTATCCGTTGATGATAAACCTTTCAGCCATATACTGATAGTCTCTTGTTTGCTCAAATAAAAACGGGTTGACCGATTTTCCATCGTCCAGAGGATATCTGATCAGTTCGCCATTATCATCATAGATTTTTGCTATTGGTGAAAAGGTAATAAAATCACGCCATGAGTTCGTTTCCTGATTTTGGACATACGTGGTATAATATACAGATAAACCTGTTTTGAAAGTTTTAGAAATTGTCTGGTCCAATGTTAGCTTTCCTGAGTATCTGGTAAGGTCGGATGAATAGCGAATACCATCCTGAGAATAGTACCCCAATGAAGCGGAATACTGAGTTGACTCATTCCCTCCTCTAATTGAAATATCGTGTTTTGTTAAAGGTACGTCCTTTTTAAAAGCGTAATCAGACCAGTCGACATAATTTCCACTGGCCATATTTTCTAACTCAAGCGCAGTAAAAATCTGGTCATCATCCATGTATGTGCCAGTCCAACCATTATCGGCATTAGCCGACACGCTTCGATAAGCCTCCCTCCTTAACTGGAAGAATTCTTCAGGTGAAAAAATCTCAAAATGGGGATCAACGTTCTGAATACTGTAATAGGAATTGTATGAAACAATTATCTTGTTTTTTGTATTAAAACCACGTTTGGTAGTAATAAGAATTACCCCATTTGATGCTCTTGCCCCGTAAATTGCCTGAGATGAAGCATCTTTAAGCACAGAAATACTTTCAACATCATCAATATTCAATTCATTAATGGATGACAAAGCTACGCCATCAACAACATAAAGCGGGGAATTTCCACCTTTGAGGGAACGTGTTCCCCTTAGTAGTACATTCGAATCACCACCTGGACGGGCATCTCCCATAGTAACATACAAACCGGCAACTTTCCCTTTTAACATCCCCTGTAAATCGGCTGTTGGTTG
>CAMDGL010000145.1 GCA_945897845.1 Chitinophaga pinensis
ATGTGCTTAATGATGGAATTGGTAAAATAGAATTAAAAAACACATCGGAAACACTGGAAATTTATACCAGTTTAATTGATGCCAATACCTGCATGATTGGTGAAACTCTTGCAGGACTTGTCAAATACACACGTCATCGAAATGAAAAATTGATTCCTGCGGATACTCAAACCTTTAAATTACCTGTTTTCAAAGCCGATACTGTTATATTTGCCGGATACATAAAGGGACTCAGTCCCAGGGCGATAGTGAAGACCGGCACCGTTTATGTGAATAACATATTGACTGGCGAGCTGGTTTCACATCACATTGATATAGCTAACGATGGAACCTTCAAGGTCAAATTTCCACAGAGCAATGCTCAGAGTGTTTTGGTGAGGCTTCCGTCATTCAGTAAACATATATTTATAGAACCTGGAAAAACTACCTTTCAATTAATTGATTTAGATAGCAAAACCGATCCTGTTCTTTTTATGGGCAATGGCGCCCGGATAAATTCAGACTTGCTTAAGTTAGATAAAATCTACAGTTTCGACTACATTCAGATGGAAAAAAAAATCCTTGATTTTACACCACAACAATACAAAACATGGTGTCAGGAGTTTCAGAAAGAGGATTTGGAAAAACTTGCTATTGCTTTGGCAAATGAGAACATCTGCGCAAAAGCAGCACAAATAAAAAAAATGGATCTGCATTACCAGTATATGAGTAATATATTTAATTATGGAAAGAACTTTGAGGTTGCTTATCGAAAAAAGAACAATATAGCGTATGAACAACGTGAAATAGATTTTAAGCCAATCCAACCCGATAGTAGCTATTACAGCTTTTTAACCGATGAAACGGTGAATAATGATTTGGCTATTATCAGTTCAAAATATTCGTACCTTATCATCCAGCTTTTTTCGTTGGAATTTTTGAAGGATAAAACATCTTTTACGTTGTCAGAAATTGCAGATGCATTAAAAAAATCAGGAAAAAAACTAAGTCCGGAAGAGGAAGAATTGGCTATTCAGTTGAAAGAAATTGATACTCCGGAGTTGAAGAAGATACAGGATGAATTTCAAAATAAATATGGTGATCAATCATTGGTTTTTTATAAGAAGTATGGCGCCAAATTACAGGAACTCATTAAAGTACAAAAAGGCCATGAAATTACTCCTGAAATATTTGATGCTTTTATGATAGGGCAAGGCATTGCGATTACCAACGATGATCTGGAATTTTTCCTTGCACAGAAAGAATTTTTCGAAAATCCATTGGTTAAGAAAAGAAATGTATACTACACCGAATTGGGAGTTGCCATTAAAAAATTCTTTACTGACTATCAGGATTTCATAAATAAAATGACAATCCGTGCAAGAATAGCAGGAAGAAACGAAAAATTGAAAACTGAGTTGGGAATCAAACCCGGCTTGGCGACCGACATCATGGCTTCACATGAATATTGCCGGTCAATCCTTTCTGGAATGTCGCCTTGCTCAGCTGAGGAACTTAAAACGATGCAGCAATTTTTTTCGACTCCGTTTATTGCCGGTTATCTTGAAATAAAAAACAATGAAACTCTGGCTAAAATTGAAGCCAATAAAAAGCTAAAAGGCTCCAATTTAAATGAGGTTCCAAAAACTGAAGTTGATAAGATCTTTGATGCCATCATGGCCAAATACAAAGGCAAAGTGGTGTATGTCGATTTTTGGGCTACCTGGTGCGCCCCATGTCGTATGGGAATTGAAAGGATCAAACCGCTGAAGGATGAATTAGCCAATGAAAATGTGGCATTTGTTTATATTACCAGTCCCTCGTCGCCCAAAACAACTTACGATAACATGATCCCGACTATCAAAGGCGAGCACTATCGCGTGTCGCAAGATGAATGGAATAATTTATGTGGTAAGTTTAAAATCTCCGGAATACCTCATTATACCTTAGTTGGTAAAGACGGAAAAGTAATCAATCCGCATTTAAGCCATATGGAGAATACGCAGTTGAAAACGCTGTTAATGATGCACATAAAAGAATAATAAATTCCTATTTTAAGTTCTATTAAACAATCAACCCACAAACACTATCTAAATGAAAAAAATTGTGATTTCTGTTTTTTTTCTGATGATTTCGGTTTTATCTTATTCTCAAACTATTACAGAAGAGCGAAAAATTATTGACAATCCTTTGTATGAAGTAAAAAGCAGTGGCATCTACAACGTCACAAAAATTGAACTGGGTGATGCTGAAACCCGGCTAACCATTCATAGTACCTTTATTCCTGGTTGGTGGGTATCGTTTTCGAAAGATGATATTATCCGCGATTCCGAAACCGGTAAAACTTACCAACTAACTGGTATTGAGGGCGGAGAGCTGGATAAACAGATTCCGATGCCAGCTTCAGGCGACAGTACTGTTGTATTGATCTTTCCTCCTTTGGACAAATCGGTTAAGAAAATTGATTTCGGGAAATCGGTGTATGGTATATCGCTCAACGAAAGCATGGCGGACAAAAGAGGCAATTCTACTGTGCCAGTTTCTGTTTCCAAATGGTTGAATCAAGAGTTGGCCAAGGTGAAATCCAAAGCCCCCATTGATTTGAATTCGCCTAAGTTTTTCAATACTGGAACAGCCCGGTTAATTGGTTATATCAAAGGTTACGACACGCGTTTGGGTTTCACCACAGGTTTGGTTTACTCAAGCAATGAACTTACAAGAGCTGATTTTCCAAGTGTTGTTCAGATTCATCCCGATGGGCGTTTCGAGGTTGATTTACCTTATAATTTTCCGAAATATTCAGTGATGTACATAAAAGACATGAGAGTACCCTTTTATCTGGAACCATTACAAACCTTGTCGATCATCATCGATTGGGAAGAGTTTCTGATTGCCGACAGGAAGCGAAATATCAGGTATCAGATCAAAAACGTAGTGTATCAGGGGCCATTGTCAAAAGTAAATACTGATTTGGTTGGTTATACTCCGGAAGAATATAATTACAAGGAGTTGGAGAAGAAAAGAAAAACATACACTCCAATGGATTTTGAAAAAGAAGAGATATCGGTGCTGAAAGCTAATCAGAAGAAAGCTGAAGAATACATTCATAACAACTCGTTAACACCTCAGGCAACCAGCATTATTCGTAACCAAGTATTGCTTGAAAGTGCAACTCACCTGTTTGACTATGAGATGAGTCGGGATTATTATTCAAAACAAGACACTGCCAATAAAATTTTGAGAATGCCGATTCCAATATCCTATTATAATTTTTTGAAAGAAATGCCTTTGAACGACAATAGTATTTTGGTTTCCAATGAATTCGGAACTTTTGTTAACCGTTTCGAATATTGCACCCCATTGAGTCGTGCGAAAAGGAACAATGCAATAAAAACGACAAAACCCGAAAAGGATTATTTAACTTACCTCATCGAAAAGGGGGTTGAAATTTCTGCCGAGGATAATCTGTTTGTCCAATTAATGAGGAAAGAAAAAAGAACCAAGGTTGAAGACAGTATCATAGGAAGCAAAAAAGATCAAATTCAAGCCTTCTTCGAAAAAAATAAACCACATCTGGGAGGTTATAATGAAAAATACATTAAACCAATGCAGAAAACCGGAATGGCGAATTTTTATAAAGAAAGCTGGTTGGCAAAAGATTCGGTGTTGCGCAGTGACCTTGGGCTGGAATATGGCCTGGTATATGAAATTACAAAAATAAGATCGCTTAAATATATCTTCGATGCATCGTCGCGTGAAGCGGCCCTTGGTTTTTGGGACCATCTCAAAAAAGGGGTAACAAATCCTTATTTGATCGGAACAGGCGACCGATTGTTAAAGGAAACATTCCCTGAAGAAAAAAGTGTCGCTTATTCGCTACCCAAAGGTGTTGCAACTGATATTTTCAGAAAAATAGTTGATCCGTTCAAAGGGAAAATTTTGTTTGTCGATTTTTGGGCTACTACTTGCGGCCCTTGTGTGGGTGGCATTAAGCAAATGAAAGCAACCCGTGAGAAATACAAGGATAACAAGGATTTTGATTTCATCTTCATTACAGATGAACGTGGCTCACCAAAAGCTGACTATGACAAATTTGTGGCGGAACAAGGAATGAAAAATATTTACCGACTATCAGTAGATGATTACAACTATCTGCGTCAGCTATTCAAATTTAATGGCATTCCACATTATACAGTTATCGACAAGGTAGGGAATGTTATAAGCAATAACTTTCAGATGCATAATTTTGATTCTGAACTGAATGGGATATTATCAAAATAGTGAAATGAACCTGCCAATCTCCAAATACCGCACCCTGATTGCCGACGACGAACAACCTGCCCGCGACCGCCTGAAAAAACTTTTGGCCGAACATGCCGACCAGATCGAATTAATTGGCGAAGCGCAAAACGGCTTGGAATGCCGCGAAATGATCGACCGGCTGAAACCCGATTTGGTATTTCTGGATATCCAGATGCCCGGACTCACCGGGTTTGAGGTGTTGCAGCAAACCAGCCACTCGCCGGTGGTGATTTTTTGCACAGCTTACGACGAGTTTGCCTTGCAGGCATTCGAAACCAACAGCATCGACTACATTGTGAAACCCATCAAAGCCGAGCGAATCCAAAAATCGATTGAAAAGCTTGACTCGCTGAAACACCATTCCGACAAACAGGAATTACTTCGCCTCATCGAAAGTTATATCAGTCAGACACCGAAAAAGGAAATCACCAGCATTCCGGTCAAATTGGGCGACCGGATGCTATTTGTGAAAATTGAAGATGTCACATATTTTTCGGCAGAGGAAAAGTATGTCACTATTCATACCCGAGACGGAAAAACCTACCTTACCGATTTGCCACTGAAAAGCCTGGAAGAAAAGCTCGGAGAGGCTTTCCTGCGCATTCACCGGTCGCTGTTGGTTAATGTCAGTCGTATTAAAGAAATTAATAAACATTTCAATGGCTGTTATATCATTAAAATCGACGATATCAATCAAACCAAACTGCAATCAGGGCGTGGTTATGGTGAGCAGGTGAAACGGTTGATGGAGATATAGGTAATAAAAAAATGGGTGCAGGAGCTGACATTCACATCCATCTAATAGAAATCGACAGAACATTTCTTGAACATATTACCGCCTAGGCAGTAATTTGCAGGCCATCCAACGATCATACCCACCCAAACGATAAGTTATTACTTCTATAACAGTAATATTCGCTTAATGACTTGTTTTTTCGGTTCAAACAACTTATTTTTACTGCTATAACAAAACAAATATGCTGGAACCTGAAGTATTAGCCTCAATTATCAGAAAGCACCGCAAGGCAGCCAGACTTAGTCAACTTCAATTGGCGATTATGGCAGGGGTTGGTAAAACGGTTGTATTCGACCTGGAAAAAGGCAAAGAGACTATCCAATTGGATACTTTGCGTAAAATACTGACTGTACTTAATATTAAAGTTCAGCTTACAAGTCCTTACATGAGCCAAATTAAACAAGATGAGATCAGCTAAAATATTCGTAAATGGTCAGGAGGCTGGAGTTTTAACAGAACAGGTTTTTGGAAAAAAATACCGCTTCGAATACCTGGACGGCTATTCCGGAACTCCGGTTTCTCTTACAATGCCATTCAGACAAAAGGTTTTTGAATTTGACTCATTTCCTCCCTTTTTTGATGGACTACTTCCTGAGGGTTATCAACTGGAAGGATTAATAAAGTTCGGAAAGATCGACCGCAATGATCTTTTCTCCCAACTTATAGCTGTTGGTGATGATTTGGTGGGCAACATTACTGCGAAGGAGGCCACATTATGAATCGCTGCCCCATCATCTACAAGCCTTGCGGGGAAAACCTTTATACCGAAAAAGGATTAAAGCTTTTGGCCCCGACTTTAAAAACACTGGCAATTCTCGATTTTTCAGCGGAAGAATTAAGGGCTGAAGCCATGCAAAGGGCATCTAAAATGTCCATACAGGGAGTTCAACCTAAACTCAGTGCAATCCTAAATATAAAGAATGGTATTTTCGAAATTGCAGATAAAAACGGAAGATATATCCTCAAACCTCAACATTTCATTTTCCCGGAACTTCCGCAAAACGAGGACCTTACTATGCGTTTGGCTGCAAGTATCGGAATTGAGGTTCCGCTTCACGGATTAGTCTATTCAAAAGATGGTTCTTTGACTTATTTTATCAGGCGATTCGACCGGATAGCTCGGAAAGATAAAATAGCGGTGGAAGATTTTGCACAACTTGCTGGCATGAGCCGCGATACCAAATACAATTATTCGATGGAAAAGCTGGTAAAACTGATAGATGATTATTGTACTTTCCCGGCTATTGAAAAGGCAAAATTATTTAAGCTCGTACTTTTTAACTTCCTCGTAGGAAACGAAGACATGCACCTGAAAAATTATTCGATAATCATTGGAGACGGAAAAGTTGAGTTATCTCCTGCATACGATCTGTTAAATACAACCATCGTTTTAAAGGGCGAAATTGAAGAAATTGCTTTGTCGGTAAAAGGAAAAAAAAGCAATTTAAATCACGAAGTTTTAATAGATTATTTTGGAAAAGAACGATGTCTTTTGACAGACAAGATAGTCGAAAGAACTTTGGAAACCATTCACAATATGCTGCCATCGTGGTTTGAAATGATTGAAATTAGTTTCTTATCTGCTGAAATGAAAGAAAAATACATCAACCTGCTTAATAGAAGAGTTAAAGTTCTATTCCACTGATGTGTAGTGGAATAAATGGCTATATTTAGAAATCACGATCAGAAGTCACTAAAAAAAACAAGGCGATCATCTTTCAACGATCGCCTTGTTTTTTTTAATAAAAACGCAAACCTGTAAGCCGGGTTCTGTGCCCTCCGCCGATTGCTCGGCAGAAACCTCTATCATTTATCTACCCGGGTAATCACTTACCCGTTCCAGCAGCCTACCCCTCACGACTTCTGAAGAATCAAAACGGGCCGTTCTGTAATCCGGCGTACCGGAAAATCGTGATATATTTGGCTTTGCAACCCATCAGAAGTACGGCTGATTGTGTTGCCACAACCACCGGTGAGCTTTTACCTCGCCTTTTCACCCGTTCCCCGATTACGCGGGGTGGTCATTTTCTGTTACCTTACTGCAAGCTTTCGCCCGCCTTCCTGTTAAGAAGCATGGTGCCCTGTGTTGCCCGGACTTTCCTCCCTCCCGATTACTCAGGACAGCGATAGAACGGTCTGCGCGGCAAAGATGCTCAAAAAAGTTCCAAGTTTCAAATTCAAAATTCCAAGTTTGTGTTCTCATTTGGATATTGGATATTCTAAATTGGACATTTACAAAGTCCCAATAATCAATACTCAATATCCAATAACCAAAGTTTTCGCAACAGAGATTCAGAATGTTCTATGCATTCCGAAGGATCACCATAGTTGCTCCAAATCCATATTCCTTGAAACTGGCATCCTGAAAAGCATACTTCTTGTATTTGGTAGTGAGTTCTTTGCGGAGTTCCTGTTTGAGTGTTCCATTTCCATTTCCGTGAATAAATACAATCTTCCTGGTTCCGTTCGCAATGGCAGTTTCCAGTTCGTTGCGGAAACGTCCAAGCTGGACTTCCAGCATTTCGTGATTCGACAGTCCGCGCGTATCTTCAAGCAATTCGTGAATATGCAAATCGATTTCCACCAAATCGGGAGAAACAGTTCTTTTTACTACCACTTTTGGCTCCTCTTTGGCGAGTGTAATCTGTGTCAGATCTGTATCCGAAAGTTTTGCCATTTCGGCTTCCATATCCGGTCCCAACAAAGGGAAAATCATGGCATTTTGCGTGAAGAACCTTGTTTTGGAATAACTGTTCATGCGGTAAAATTTCACCGGATTCAGTCGCAAACATTTTACAAGCGGAGCTTCCAGCATCGAAGATTCTTCCCTGAAAAACACAAGTTGAAACTGAAAATCAGGCAACTCATTCAAATCAAAACGACTAAAACTTTCGAGATAGCGTTTGCTGTTTGGATTCATTTTTCCGGATTCAACACTTTTATAGCGTTTATCTTTCAGGTGACTGTAATTATAAAGCACAAAATTGTTGCTGTCGTTTACCATGTAAACCTTTAGTTCGCCCTCCACCGGATTGGTCGAATCCTGCGGCACAAATGCCATGTAAAAATCGGGGGCGTCTTTTCCTGAAATGTATTTTGGTTCTGCTTTTGGTAACTCCTTTTTTACCGGCGCTTCAACTTCTTTCTTTTCATTTGCCCGGATTTTAGCCTGTCGCTTTTCTGCATTCATCGAATTCGCGTCATCCAAAACCACCAGTTCGCTGATCAGTGTCGGAACTTCAAAACCATCGTAATCTTCAACGCTGACCATCGTTTTGTTGATCACCGATTTTACCACACCGCCACCAACAGCGTTCAGAAATTTTACTTTATCTCCTGCTTTTATCATCTTAAAAAATTTTACACAAAACTACGATAAAAGATACAAGACACAAGATTTTGGGGTGTACGACAAAATTCCCATTAGAATATAAAAACCTGACGCATTTTACAGACTATAATATTCAACCCGTTCCGGGTTGACTTAACCTGCGTTTTCTTTTCCCCTGTAGAGACAGGGCAATGTCCTGTCTCTACACATAAATACCCGAATAGCTTTATCGCTGCGGAAATTAACCCGGATGGGTTAAATGTTAATGACCTCCAATAGAATTGGAGGTTAATGAACATTCATGGGTAGCAACCCGAAACGGGTTGAATATCATTGAATAAAAATCAAGATTTAACTTTAAGTAATTTTGACAGAAGCATTGGAAACAGTATTTTTGGCCGCTTCAATTCTATGGAAAACAATAACAAACTACTCGAACAGGTAACAGGCATATCCATTAGCGATTATGCCTACGAATTGCCGGATGCCAAAATTGCAAAATATCCACTGGCCGAACGCGATCAGTCGAAATTGCTGGTTTGGAAAGACGGACAAATTCAGGACGCTCAATTCCGGAATTTGGCGGATTACCTGCCGGCCAATAGCTTGCTGGTTTTCAACAATACCAAAGTCATTCGTGCAAGGCTTCATTTCCTGAAAGAAACCGGGGCCAAAATAGAAGTTTTTTGCCTCGATCCGGTTGATCCGGCAGATTATCAAATCGCCTTTCAAACCACCAAATCGTGTGTCTGGAAATGTATGATCGGTAACCAAAAGAAGTGGAAAGGCGAAATATTGCGAAAAATTATCAGGATTGACAATACTGAAACAGAGCTTTGTGCCGAACAAACTGATCCTGAAAACAACAAAAGCCTGATCCGTTTTAGCTGGAACAATCCTGATTTTGAGTTTTCACGT
>CAMDGL010000146.1 GCA_945897845.1 Chitinophaga pinensis
ATTGCTGACCAAACAGTCATCCAGTGGGGACTGATGAAAAAAGTGGGCGATACACTCATGTATAAAACAGAAGATGGAAAAGATTTAAAACTGAAACTGGTAGGAGGATTGGCCAATTCGGTATTTCAAGGAAATGTGATCATTGCCGAAGAACATTTCAACCGGGCATTTCCATCGGTGAGTGGTTCTAATGTATTTCTGATTGATGCGGCCGATACTACTTCTGTTGCCAGCAATTTGCAAACCGGAATGCGCAATTATGGACCGGAAATCAGCCGCACAACCGACCGCTTGCTGGCTTTTTATACCGTCGAAAATACTTACCTCAATATTTTCCTGATGTTGGGTGCTTTGGGCCTTTTAATCGGCACACTCGGCCTGGGAATCCTGATCTTCCGTATTACTTTTGAGCAGATTCCCGAATATGCCTTACTGTTGTCGCTCGGTTTTTCCAAACCCATTATTCAGCGGATGGTGATGCGCGAAAAGCTTTTCCTGATGATCATCTCCGTTTTAATCGGCCTGATTCCTGCAGTTTTGAGCGGTTTGCCAACGTTGATTTCCCCGCTCTACGCCAGCCTGTGGATTTGGCTGCCTGCCATTTCTGTATTGGTTATTTTAAGTGGTGCCATTTTTAGTTTTGTGGCAATCCGAATGGCTTTTAAACAAAATTTGGTGCAGGCGTTGAGGAATGAATAAAAACTTAATAATTGTAAAATAAAATTGTTTTGGCATAGCAATTGATAAGTCATATTTATATATTTACATTTTTATATATGTTTTGTAAATGTTGAAATAAAACATTTACAAAAAACAGTAATTTAAAATTGCAATTAATTATAAATCTATCAATTATGAAACGTTTACTATTAACTCTGGCCTCCGCTGCCATTCTTATCTCAGCCTGTGGAAATCAAAAAACCGAGGCAAAACAAAACAATTCAAATGAAGCCTCAATAAGCAAAACTGAAACACCGGCTTCAGCAACTAAAAGTTCGGAATTGCTAAACAAAGCACAATTCATTACAAAAGTGTGGGATTATACCAAATCGCCCAACGACTGGAAGTATCTTGGCAACAAACCGGCAATCATTGATTTTTATGCTGATTGGTGCGGCCCGTGTAAAATTGCTGCTCCTATACTCGAAGAAATTGGCGCTGAATATGCCGGCAAAGTTCAGATCTATAAAATAGATACCGAAAAGGAACGTGAACTGGCCCAGGTTTTTGGAATCACAGGCATCCCTGCATTTTTATACATTCCCGCAAATGGGAAACCAGTCATGATGTCAGGCATTGGCAGATCGAAGGAAGACACAAAAAAGATGTTCATTGAGAATATTGAAAAATATCTTTTGGTGAAGAAATAATTCTTTGTTTGAAGTGTGGGCGCGACTTTAAGCCGCACTCCCACTTAATAATAAAAAACCCCGGAATAAATCCCGGGGTTTTTTATTATTCAAAAAAAAAAATGATCAAAATTATTTTGCTCTTTCGAGAAGAATCGTTTTGGTTGGCTGATCGCAAACTTCTGCCGGACCCCAATACTGAATAGGACCAGGATATACAAATGAAGTTTCGATGGCCCATTTTTCACGGTTGGCAACCAGATATTTATAAGGAGCGCTATCCAGTTCAACCAGTGCTTTTTGGATCACAGGTTTTTGGTGTCCATGACGCTGTTCCATGTTCATCATCATGGTAATCGGAACTCCACCTGCAATCCATTCAGATGCAGGGGCAGTCAGGTTGCGAACCGATGACATATAACCGGTTTTACCTTCCGCGATCAGGAATGAGGCATTGTAACCCAGTGAATAGCAATAATCAGCATCGAAATTCGATGGTGCAGCACAACGGCCTTCATATCCGAAGAAATGATACTGCGTACCCAATTTGCCATTGAATTTGCCAGCTTTTTTCATTTCCTTCAATTGGCTTTTCACCATTTCACCCAAAAGCTTTTCAGTTTCAATGAGCGAAACCTGCACGTTTCCATGTGGGTCGCGATCGAGTGTTAACTGATCGGCTATTCCATTGGGAAGTGAAGTATATACTTTAGCTGATGTTGGTGATAAAATTCCGGCAACAAAAGCACGACCTTCTGTTTTACTGGTAAACGATTTGAATTTCTTTTCAGTATCAGAACCCTCAGCCAGCAGATCGTTCAATTCTGAAATCAGCGCTTTCATTTCAGGAACAAATTCAACCAAACCTTCAGGAATTAAAGCTACCCCAAAGTTTTCGCCGTTGGCCGCACGTTTAGCAACAATATCTGCAATATAATCAACGATTTCGCCCAATGTTTGTTTCTTCTCAGCCACTTCTTCCGAGATTAATGTGATATTTGGCTGGGTTTGCAAAGCACATTCCAAACCGATATGAGATGCAGAACGCCCCATCAGCTTAATAAAGTGCCAGTATTTTTTTGCAGAAGTTGCATCACGTTCAACGTTACCAATCAATTCAGAATAAACTTTGGTGGCAGTATCAAAACCAAATGAAGTTTCGATCATGTCGTTTTTAAGGTCGCCATCAATTGTTTTAGGGCAGCCAATTACCTGAATGCCAGTATTTTTTGCGGCGTAATATTCGGCCAGCACACAAGCATTTGTATTACTGTCGTCACCACCGATGACAATCAACGCTTTAATATTCAACTGTTTCAGAATTTCAGCGCCTTTGTCAAACTGTGCAGATTCTTCAAGTTTGGTACGTCCTGAACCAATGATATCGAAACCACCGGTATTGCGGAATTCGTCAATAATTGTTGCGGTCAGCTCAATAAACTGGTGATCGACCAACCCACCCGGACCGCCGAGGAAACCGTACAATTTACTTTCAGGATTGATATTTTTAATCCCATCGAAAATACCTGAAATGACATTGTGACCGCCCGGAGCCTGGCCACCGGAAAGAATCACGCCAACGTTCACTGCCGCATATTGCTTTTTTTCGTTCGTCGTCTCGAATGCAATTAGTGGCATTCCGTAAGTATTTGGAAAAAGCTTTTTAATTTCCTCCTGATCGGCTACCGACTGGGTTTTTTCACCATCAACCAGTTTAACTGAAGACTTTAATGAATTTGGAAGTTTTGGCTGATATTTAGCCCTTTCTGCTTGTAATGCGCTAATGGTCATAGTTCTTATTTTTTTTTGTTAGGATTAACTTTTTAAAACCGGTGCAAAAATAAACTAAAACCATTGGTTTTAACATCAGATTGAAAGCATATTCAACCTATTTAAAGTAAATTTAAAGCCGTCAGTTTATCCAACCAAAAAATCACCAATGTTTCCGATACTACTTACTGTTCCTTTATAAAACTCGCTGAATTTGCATCGGGTACAGGTTATCACTGTAAATTTTCTGTTCTGAATATCGAAGAACCTTGAGAAACCGTTTCCGGTTGTACGAATAACATCTGATTCTGCCTGAGTGTTTCCACATTTTGGGCAGCGATACTTTGTCTGTTGCATGGCGGTTAAAGTTTGTGAGTTAATAGGTTAATTTTATTTTGTTGTAATTGTTGTAATTGTCATAACTGTTGTCGGAATGTCAGTTGTCAGTTGTTTTTCTGATCACTGCGATTGATCACTGGATTCCTCTTCAGTTTCCTCCTGAATGGTTTTTTCCACAATTCGCCGTGCATCCCGAAGTGCTTTGGCGATAATCCATTCAATTTGTCCGTTCGCACTGCGGAATTCCTGTGCCGCCCATTTTTCAAGAGCATCATATACATCAGGATCAATGCGCAACACAAATGATTTTTTCTTTGCCATAACTTTTCCTTTCCTCTTATTCAATCTAAAATCATTACGAACAAAAACCGCAATCGGAAAATGGTCTTAATTGGTTTGAATTTGTATCCACTTTAAAATCTCGGTTAAAGCTATTGGAGAAAAAGTCTGTTCAATTGTTGCATATTCTGCAGGTGAGCCGGTTTTACACTCCTGAAACAAGTGATTTAAATTAGGAAGTTCAATTATAGTAACTTTTTTATTTCCTCCTTTTGCCAATGCGCTCATAATTGCTTCTAAATTCACTTTTGGTGGAACCTGCAGATCTTTTTCACCATTGATCGCCAATACCGGGCATTTTACTTTTTCCAACGCAACAGCCGGATTATATTTTATAAAAAAGAACATCCAAGGGTTCGCAATTTGATTGACCTGTAATTTCACAAAATCATCTTCACTCATATTTTCAGGCTTTTGAGCATTTGAATTGTCTTTTAATACCTGTTTTAGATAACTTGTCAGATCAGTTTTTAACTGTTCTAAATTTGTTGACTTTGCCACAATTTCAAAAGCGCCGCTATTGATCATTTTTGCCTTTTGCAAATCAGCATCATTTATACCGGAAACTTTTCCAATTAATTCCTGCTGCAATAAAAGTAACTTGTCTCCGGAGATACCGGTTCCAGCTAAAAGCACAATAAAAGCTACATCTTTAGAACTGTTTGCAACCATTGGAGCTATTATTCCACCCTCACTGTGTCCGATTAAACCGATTTTCTTTTTATTAATTTCCTTTCTGGTTTTCAAAAAGTCAACACCCGCTTCAACATCTGAAGCAAAATCCAGACTATTGGCAGTTTTAAAGTCTCCTCTTGAAGCCGCTGTTCCCCTGTCGTCGAAACGTAAAACCGCGATACCGTTTTTTGTCAGGTAGTCTGATAAAACAAGGAAAGGTTTGTGTCCCATTAGTTCTTCATCTCTATTCTGGGGTCCACTTCCAGTAATTAGGATGACAGCCGGGAAACTACCCTCCTTTGAAGGTAGGGTTAAAGTTCCGGCCAATTGGATTCCTGCTTTTGCATTTTCAAAAGTGACTTCTTCTTCGTAATAGGAATATGGTTTTTTAGGCTCCTGCGGTCTGACAGGTTTTTCCTTTTCAACTATTTCTTTGGAAAGGTTCAATGGGAATGACATACCTCTCTGTTTGAAATCTCCCACAATGACATTGTCCTTATCCAAAGTGCCTTGATATTCGACACCTAAATTGGTAACTGCCAATTTCAATATCTGGTTTTCAAAGCTCGTAGAAGTAACCGGGATACCTTTCGCACCTTGGTCAGGACTATCCATTGTCGAACTGAATCCAGTATCCGTTTTATTGATGTTGAATACTATACGTAATTGTGTCCCCTGAACTTTTAGGATTCCGTTCCATTGCCCTGTAATATTTTGACCGAATAACATATTGGCAATCAGAATTCCAATTGTAAAAACGATTAATTGTATTCTCATTTTACTGGTATTTAAAGTTTCCTGTTTTTTGACTTCATCATCTCATCCATGGCATAAATGATTGCCTGCGACCTTTGTGTTCCGAATAACACCTTCTTTCCATTTGTCAGATAAAGTTGAAGCCCAATATTTCCGCTTACATTGAAAGCCTTGCCTTTCTTTGATAAAAAACTGCCTTTGATTCCCCAGCCACCATATTCCCAAATTGGATTGTATTTCCGAATTTCATATCGTAGAATTTCTTCTTTTGAAATGATTTTGTTCTTATAAATCATTGGGAAAAACCTGTAATGAATTCCGTCCTGATCAATCCAAACTTCAAGTTTCATTATAAAAAAGAACCAAATCATAAGACCCAGAAAGAAGGGCAGAACAATCAACACTCCATTTGGTGCCGGACTATCGCCCACCTGAATACCCCTGACAGTTTGCTGATAGAGTGCATAAATAGTCGTAACCATCACCGGTACCGTTGAGCCCAGTATCAGTACAATCCACCACCATTGCCTGAATTGCTGCGTTTCCTTAAACAGAACTTTATTCATTTTACTGATAAAGTGTGCCGGTGTTTACAACTGGTGTGGCTTCCTTGTCACCGCACAATACAACCAAAAGATTGCTCACCATGGTTGCTTTTTTGTCCTCATCAAGAGTTACAATATCACGTTTGCTCAATTCTGCCAAAGCCATTTCGACCATACTGACAGCGCCTTCAACAATTTTGAACCTCGCAGCCACAATCGCAGTGGCCTGTTGGCGTTTCAGCATTGCCTGGGCAATTTCCTGTGCATAAGCGATGTAATTAATGCGGGCTTCAATCACATGAATTCCGGCAATTTCCAATCGTTCGCGAATTTCACCTTCAAGCATCTGATTAACTTCTTCACCTCCGTCGCGGAGTGTAATTTTTGCATGATCATCTTCAATGTTGTCGTACGGATACAAGCCCGCCAGTTTACGCAAAGCAGCTTCACTTTGCACAACTACGAAATGCTCATATTCGTCAACTCCAAAAGCCGCCCTGTAAGTTTCTTCCACTTTCCAAACCAAAACCAGCCCGATCATAATCGGGTTTCCCAGCTTATCATTCACTTTAATGGGTTCGCTGTTAAAATTTCGGGCACGAAGTGAAAATTTCTTTTTAGCGAAAAATGGATTGACCCAAAAGAAACCATTGTCTTTAAGAGTTCCTTTGTATGCACCGAAAAGTACAAGAACATAACATTGATTGGGGTCAACAGCCATAAAACCAGGTGCTATCAATATAAACAGAACTACTAATACCATCGAAGGAATAATAGATTCGTTTACAAAGCCGATGACAGCAAATGCAAGAAGTAAAACTTCGAGCAAAAGGAACAAATAACCGGAACGAGCAGTAAATAACTTTTCCATACTATTAGATTTTAATTGATTTGATATTGAATTGATATCACAAATATAAATAAAAAAAGCACCTTTTTCAAGATGCTTTAAAATATTTTTCAGGCTCAATTCAAACTCAATTCAATATCACCGGTCGTCTTCGATTGAAGAACCTCGTATTGCGATGCAAAGGTTAAAATCGCATCAATACTTTTTGCAGAAGGTTCAAATTCAATCTGATCTAAATCCAGTTTGTAATCTTCAGAATTACAATCAGGAAATTGAAATAGTTCAATTTCCTTGTTCCCGGAATGATAAGAACTGATCAAATAATTTAAGGTAGAGAATTTACTCATAGGCATTATTTCCGAATTATTGGTTATGAAGAAATAACGCCAACAAATTAATAATATTGTAACAAGCCGATTAATTTTTTGTCAGGCACAAATTTTTCTTCTCAATCATTTTCCGGAGGTTGATCAATGCATACCGCATGCGTCCCAAAGCTGTATTAATGCTGACATCTGTTAAATCAGCGATTTCTTTGAAACTAAGCCCCTGGAAATGGCGCATCATGATTACCTGTCTTTGATCGTCAGGCAACTCCTCGATAAGGAGGCGTACATCGCTGGTAATTTGTTCATAAACCAACTTGTCTTCAATATTCTCTTCCGAATACTTTGGCGAATTGAAAAGATCGATACTTGAATCATCGTTTGAAGTTGTACTAAGTAATTTTTCCTTTCTGAAATGATCGATTATCAGATTGTGGGAAATTCGAAGTACCCAGGAAATAAATTTACCATTTTCGGTATATTTTCCGGTTTTTAACGATCGGATTACTTTTATAAAAGTATCCTGAAAAATATCTTCGGCAAGATGATGGTTCTTTACGATGAGTACGATGTAGGTAAAAACTCTCTTTTTATGGCGGTTAATAAGGAGTTCAATTGCAGCCTGGTCGCCATCAACGAATTGTTTTACGAGCGAATTATCGCTCAGATCTTCTGTTCTGAACATTACTCTAAATTATTATGTGACTGTTTGTTTCAGTAATTAAAGAGTATAGTTCTGTCGATAGGCTGCCTTTTTTGAATTAGAGTTAAACAATTTGCTAATTTTGCGATTGTAAAAATGAACCAATTATTTCAGAAAAACAAATTTTTTTGCAAATATTATAACATAACGAATGGGTTTACCTTCAAATAATATACCATACATTCAAATTAAGGGTGCGAGAGTACACAATCTTAAAAACATTGATCTTAATATACACCGTAATAAACTAATCGTTATCAGCGGATTATCAGGTTCCGGAAAATCCTCGCTCGCTTTCGACACCCTTTATGCTGAAGGCCAGCGCAGGTATGTGGAAAGTTTATCGTCGTATGCACGTCAGTTTCTGGGACGTATAAACAAGCCTGAAGTTGATTACATCAAAGGCATTCCTCCGGCAATCGCCATCGAACAAAAGGTGAATACGCGGAATCCCCGTTCAACAGTTGGTACTTCAACCGAAATTTACGATTATCTGAAGCTTTTATTTGCGCGGATCGGGCAAACGATCTCCCCTATTTCAGGGAAAGAGGTGAAGCAACACCACGTTAGCGATGTCACTAATTTCATACAATCCTTTCCTGAAAATACACGCTTCATGATCGGTTCCCCTTTGAAAATGAAAAATGGTCGCACGATGCTTCAGGAATCAGAATTATTGCTGCAACAAGGTTTTTCACGGCTGGAGATTGACAACGAAATCCTGAAAATTGATGAACTTCTGAAAGAAAACAAAGAGGTTAAATGCGGCGATTCAACCTGTAATATTGTAATTGACAGGGCTTCTGTATCAAACGAGGAAGACAATCTGAGCCGAATTGCTGATTCGGTACAAACAGCATTTTTTGAAGGGCATGGCGAATGTGTGGTTAAAATTTATGCCGGAACAGAAGTTGAAGAAGAACATTTCTCGAATCTTTTTGAAGCCGACGGAATCGAATTTGAAGAGCCATCCGTACACATGTTCAGCTTTAACAATCCGTTGGGAGCCTGCAAAGCCTGCGAGGGATACGGAAAAGTGATAGGAATTGATGAGGATCTGGTAATTCCGAACAAGTCGTTGTCCGTTTATCAGGAGGCAATCGCCTGTTGGAAAGGCGATAAAATGAAAGAATGGAAAGACGAGCTGATTAGCACGGCGGAAAAATTCAACTTCCCCATCCACAAACCTTTTTATGATTTAAGTGATGAACAGCGAAATCTGTTGTGGACCGGGAACCAGCATTTTCAGGGTTTGAATCAATTCTTCAAGATGCTCGAAGAAAATACCTATAAGATACAATACCGGGTGATGCTTTCGAGATACAGGGGAAAAACCAATTGCCCGGATTGCCTTGGTACGCGCCTTAAAAAAGAAGCCGGATATGTAAAAGTCGGGGGAATATCCATTCAGGATCTGGTTTTGCTTCCGATCAATGAATTGACAGTTTTCTTTGCAAACCTGAAACTTACGGAATACGAAACCAAGGTTGCAGAACGCATCCTGACCGAAATAAACAATCGTCTCGATTTT
>CAMDGL010000147.1 GCA_945897845.1 Chitinophaga pinensis
ACTTCAACTTTATCGGTACTGGCAATTGCAACCAGGTTTTCCTGATTCGGATCGTAAAAGTCAATCACTTCGTCGTCGAACTCAATTTTTCCGAGCAACGAACCTTTTACCCTGATAATTTTGGTCAAAGCGCGTGTGTCGATCCCAAACAAACCCGGCACTTTGTTTTCTTTCAGCCAGTCGCCCAAACTTTTGATGGCGTTCCAGTGGCTGTATTCGAACGAATAATCAGAAACAATTAAACCCTTGATATGAATTTTATCCGATTCATAAAATTTGTATAAACCTTGCTCTTTCGAGTCGCTTGGCACACCGTAATTTCCAATCAACGGGAAGGTTGATACGAGGATCTGGCCCGTATATGAAGGATCTGTTAAGCTTTCAGGATACCCGGTCATGGCCGTATAAAAAACCACTTCTCCGGCTACCGATTTTTCATATCCGAACGATTTTCCTTCAAATGTTGTTCCGTCTTCCAGAATCAACCTGACTTTTCTTAGTTGTGTCATCGTTGCAATGCTAAATATTAAAAAAAATGCGTCTGACTACGGCTGTAGGGCAAACGCATGGTTGTTATTTTAAACAAACTCTCTTTCCTATGGTACTTCGTAATTTCAACCTGGTTCTTTTCAAGTTTCAATTCCTTTCTGTTTTTCATTACGGCCACAAAAATATAATTTTTTTCTGAAAAAAAAGTGTGTTTTATTTATTTATTGCATATTTTTGCATCGAAAATGTATAAATATACAAAATGAAGAATCGCACCAAAAGGCAGCTTGCAATTAAACAGGCAATTCTAAATGGCCGGATCAGCAGTCAGGATGAGCTTTTGCACATCATGAAAGATCAGGGCTTCGAGTTGACGCAGGCTACTTTGTCGCGCGATTTAAAAATTTTGAAAGTTGCAAAAGTTTCCGATCAGGCATTGGGATATGTATATGTTATTCCTGAAGGTCTGAATACCGAAAATCAACGCGAAAATTCACGAATTAATTTTTTGGCCGATGGTTTTCGCGATTTGCAGTTCTCCGGAAATCTTGCTGTTATGCGAACAATGCCCGGTTATGCAAGTAGTTTGGCCGCAGTAATAGATAATTCAGAACCGTATGAAATCATTGGAACCATTGCCGGTGACGACACCATTTTAATCATCATGCGCGAAGGAGTTACACACAGCGACCTGATCAACAGTCTGATACTGATTATGCCCAAGCTGGAGGATAAATTGGGGTAAAAAAGTGGTCAGTGATCAGTCTCAGTTGCCAGTCAGAAGCTACTGATCGAAGTTAAGAATATCCTTTGCCGTCTGGCTTTAGCCGACAGTCATGGAAAGAAAAAAAGGAAAATCGTCCGCGGTAAAATCTCAGTGAATGAGATGAAATTATTTCGGACCGAACAGGAATAAACATATAAAAAGGAAATACAGGAAAGAACGATTTGGAGAAGATTTTGAAATTCCTGAGAACAGAAAATTATTAAAAACGAAAATGAAAGAATTAAAAAATATTCAGGTATTGGTTGCAACAGACGAACATTTATCGTTCGTTGATCAGGTGAACGATGCCATCGAAAGCGCTTCAAAGGAGCGCGGAACAGGTATTGCACGCAGGACTTACGAATACATTGCCACCAAAATGAAAGAAGGCAAAGCCATTATTGCCCTCGAAAACGGGAAAACTTTTGCCGGTTTTTGCTACGTTGAAACCTGGGGAGAAAAAAGCTTTGTGGCCAATTCAGGATTGATCGTGGCCAAAGATTACCGTGGAATTGGCCTGGCCACCGCAATTAAACGAAAAGCATTTATGCTTTCCAGAACCAAATATCCGGATGCCAAAATATTTGGTTTAACCACCGGACTGGCTGTCATGAAAATCAACCATGAATTGGGGTATCGTCCGGTTACTTTTTCGGAATTAACCACCGATGAAGACTTCTGGAAGGGTTGCCAAAGTTGTGTGAATTATGATATTCTAACACGTACCGGAAAAAGCAAATGCCTTTGCACAGCCATGGTTTTCGATCCTGCTCTTGAAAAACAAAAAAAAGGAGGGAAAAAAGAAACCAATGGCTGGGCTATTAAAGAAACTTTGCTTGATATCGTCAAAAAGCTAAAGAGAAATAAAAACGGAACAGTAGCAAAAGAGTCAACAATTCTCACATTTTTGTTTAAAAAGAAAATACAAAAAATATGAAACGACCATGACAAAATCCTGACAACTAGGCTGATGATTATGTCGTTGCAATTCTCAACTTGCTTTTTTTAAGCCTCCCCTTTTGGGGGAGGTTTGGAGGGGGCTTCAAATACAGAAAATATGAAGGATAAAGTAGTTTTAGCATTTAGCGGAGGTTTGGATACTTCGTATTGCGCAAAATACCTTTCGGTAGAAAAAAATCTTGATGTTTACACTGCCATCGCCAATACCGGCGGATTTAACCAGGCTGAACTGGATGCAGTGGAGAAAAAAGCATACAACTTGGGAGCTGTTAAGCACGTCACGCTGGATGTAACCGATACCTATTACGAAAAAAGTATCAAATACATGGTTTTCGGAAACATTCTGCGCAACAATACTTACCCGATTTCGGTAAGTTCGGAGCGTGTTTTTCAGGCCATTGCCATTATTGAGTACGCGAAACAAATCGGTGCCAAATATGTGGCTCACGGAAGTACCGGTGCCGGAAACGATCAGGTTCGCTTCGACCTGACTTTTCAGATCCTGGCTCCTGAAATACTGATTCTCACTCCAACCCGTGATCTCGAACTTAGCCGTCAGGAAGAAATTGATTACCTGAAAGCACACGGTGTCCAAGCCGACTGGAAAAAAATGGATTATTCCATTAACAAAGGACTTTGGGGAACCAGCATCGGTGGAAAAGAAACCTTGAAATCGAACAAGACTTTACCTGAAGAAGCTTATCCGTCGCAACTTACCGAAACCGAAGAAAAAGAAATTACAATTGATTTCATCGGAGGTGAACTAAAAGGTGTGAATGGCGAAATTTTTGAAAATCCGGTAAATGCAATCCGTGCTTTGGATGCGCTTGCAGCTCCTTTTGCCATTGGCCGCGACATGCACATTGGCGACACCATCATCGGCATAAAAGGCCGTGTCGGATTTGAAGCTGCTGCTCCGATCATCGCCATCAAAGCACATCAGATGCTCGAAAAACACACGCTCACCAAATGGCAGCAATACTGGAAAGAGCAGCTTGGCAACTGGTACGGAATGTTTCTTCACGAGGCACTTTATTTTGAACCGGTTATGCGCGACATCGAAAAATTCCTGGAACATTCGCAGCAAACCGTTACCGGCAAAGTGATCGTAAAACTGAAACCATACAATTTTGTGCTGGTAGGAGTGGAGTCTGACCACGATTTAATGCGTTCAGAATTTGGAGAATACGGCGAGAAAAACTCGGCATGGACTGCCGACGATGTAAAGGGCTTTACCAAAGTGCTTTCAACATCGCTGAAAATACATAATTCGGTAAATAAGACATTCTAAGAAGCCCCCTCTAACTCCCCCGAAGGGGGAGAATTTTGCTGCTAACCATTTGGCTAGTTCATTTATAAAATAGAAATCATATTCATTGAAACTATCTTTTAAAATACTGAATGTCTTGTTCACAGCAAGGCTTTCCCCCATGGGGGAACGGGAAGGGGGCTTGTCATGATTAAAGTTGGAATAATAGGTGGTGCCGGATACACAGCCGGTGAATTGATCCGGATTTTACTGAACCACCCTCAGGCCAATATCGCTTTTGTGCACAGCAGCAGCAATTCCGGAAACCTCGTTTCTGATGTTCATACCGATTTATTGGGTGATACCGATATTCAGTTTGTTGCTGAAGCTGATTTTTCAAGCGTTGATGTGGTTTTCTTCTGCATGGGCCATGGCAAATCGAAAGAATTTCTTCAGAAGAATATTCTTCCTGAAAATTTGAAAATCATCGATTTGAGCCACGACTTCAGGTTGAAAAAGGAGGGAAATGCCTTTGTTTACGGCTTGCCTGAATTGAATCGGGAAATCATCCGGAAATCGAATAAAATTGCGAACCCTGGTTGTTTTGCAACCGGAATTCAGTTGGCTATTTTGCCGCTGGCAGCAGCAGGGTTGATCAAAGACGAATTGCATGTAAATGCCATTACCGGCTCAACCGGCGCAGGACAGGCGCCAAGTTCCACTTCGCATTTCAGTTGGAGAAACAGCAATTTATCGGTTTACAAAGCTTTCGAACATCAGCATCTTGGCGAAATAGGCGAAAGCCTGAAGCAGTTGCAGCCTGATTTAAGCCACGATATCAACTTTATTCCGGTTCGGGGAAATCATACCCGTGGCATATTTGCATCTGTTTACACCAAATTTGACGGCTCGATTGAAGATGCCAGAAAATTGTATCAGGATTATTACGCATCGCATCCATTTGTGTTTGTAAGCCTGACCAATCCTGATTTAAAACAGGTGGTGAATACCAACAAAGCCATTGTTTACCTTGAAAAACACGGGAACAAACTGATGATTTTGTCCGTGTCCGATAATTTGCTGAAAGGCGCATCTGGACAGGCAGTTCAGAACATGAACCTGATTTTCGGACTGGAAGAAACGGCAGGATTGAATTTGAAGGCAGTAGCGTTTTAATAGCCTCCCCCCAACCCCCTCCGAAGGAGGGGAGTTTTGCGACCTGCAAATTTGGTAGCGCATTATATAAAATAAAAAACAATCGCGCACTTTTTAAGCCTTCCCCCTCGGGGGAGGTTTGGAGGGCGCCTAACTCTTTATCAATGAATTTATTCGACGTATATCCGTTACTCGACATCACTCCGGTCAAAGGAGAAGGTTGTTACATGTGGGACGAAAAAGGAACCAAATACCTTGATTTATATGGTGGTCATGCGGTTATATCGGTTGGTCATTCGCATCAGCACTACATCAAAAGGCTGACCAGCCAACTGAACGAGATTGGATTTTATTCCAACTCAGTGCAGGTTCCGCAACAGCAAGAGCTGGCCGATAAACTGGGACAAGTTTCCGGCTATCCGGATTACCAGTTGTTTTTGGTAAATTCCGGAGCCGAAGCAAACGAAAACGCGCTGAAACTGGCTTCTTTCGTTACTGGCCGTAAAAAAATAGTCGCCTTCAAAAAGGGCTTTCATGGACGTACTTCAGCAGCAGTTGCGGTAACCGACAATCCAAAAATTATTGCTCCGGTCAATCAAACTTCAAATGCAATTATTCTTCCGTTTAACGATCTGGAATTGCTTGAAGAGCAGCTAAGAACCAATGAAATTGCTGCTGTAATCATTGAAGGAATCCAGGGAATCGGCGGGATTCATGTTCCTGCGGAAGGTTTTTTGGTTCAGGCTGAAAAACTTTGCAAACAATACGGAGCATTGCTGATTCTGGATGAAATTCAGTCGGGTTATGGTCGCAGCGGAAAATTCTTCGCACACCAATATACTGATGTCAGACCGGACATAATTACCGTGGCCAAAGGAATGGGCAACGGATTTCCGGTTGGGGCTGTGTTGATTGCTCCTGAAATTAAACCCTGGCATGGAATGTTGGGAACTACTTTCGGCGGAAATTATCTGGCTTGTGCAGCAAGTCTGGCCGTTCTTGAAATTATGGAGAATGAAAAACTGGTTGAAAATGCAGCGAAAGTGGGTAGTTATCTGATCGGGAAGCTGAAGGAATTTTCAGGAATAAAAGAGGTCCGTGGACTCGGTTTGATGATCGGACTCGAATTTGATCAACAAATTAATGACATTCGTCATGTTTTATTAAAAAAACATCATATTTTTACCGGCGTAAGCGGAGCAAATACAATCAGGTTACTTTCTCCGTTAACTTTGACCAAAGAACAAGCCGATGTATTTATTGAGGCATTGGCTGAAATAATTTAGGAGTTTGGAAACAGAATTGAGAAAATGTTCCATGTCGCTTAAATAGTAAATGGTAAATTACTCAATAGTAAATATTTATAATATGATTGACCAGAAAATTACCATTATAGGTGGAGGAAATCTCGGAGGCGCTGTTGCCTTTGGTTTAATTAAATCGAAGCAAATACAATCCTCAGATTTAACGGTTTCCGATCGTTACACCAGTATTCTGAAAAAATTTCAGGAACAAGGCGCAACAACAACTGATAACAATATTGAGGCCGTCCGAAATGCCGATATTATTATTCTGGCAATAAAACCTTATCAGGCGAATGAAATCCTCGCAGAGATCAAGCCTGTTTTAAATTCAAATCAAATTCTGATTTCTGCTGTTGCAGGTTTGGGACTTCCAAAACTTGAAGAAGCCTTAAGTGGTTCCGGAATACAGATTTTCAGGATTATGCCCAACACTGCAATTGCCATACAGGAATCGATGACACTGATTTCGACCAATGTAAAATCGGAGGAAGTATGCAATCTGGTTGTTCATATTTTCGATCAATTGGGCAAAGCGCTTATTATAACTGAAGATTTGATGGCAGCGGCAACTGTGCTTGGATCGTGCGGAATTGCATTCGCATTGCGCTATATGAGGGCAGCCATGCAAGGTGGAATCGAAATGGGCTTTAGTGCTGAAATGGCCCAATTTATTACTGCACAAACGGTAAAAGGTGCAGCGCAGTTGATTCTTGAATCGGGAAGACATCCGGAGCAGGAAATCGATAAAGTAACCACGCCGCGCGGGATCACCATTACCGGTTTAAATGAAATGGAGCATCAGGGTTTCAGTTCTTCCCTGATTCAAGGACTAATCGCCTCTTTCAATAAATGTTGAAAAAGGAAAAAATATTGTTTTGAAGACACATTTACGCTATAAAAAAATAACTGTCAAAGTTGGCAGTAACGTTCTAACCAAGTCTGATGGCACGTTGAATGACGCCAATATTTCGCATTTGGTTGACCAGATCGCGTTTCTGCACCAAAAAGGGGTGGAGATTGTGCTGGTTTCATCGGGTGCAGTGGCCGCTGGAAGAGGTGAAATAGGTAACGGAAAAAGGCTGGATACTGTTTCTGCTCGTCAATTGTGGTCTGCTGTAGGTCAGGTTATCCTGATAAACAAGTATGCCGAAGCGTTCAGGAAATATGGGATGTCGTGTGCGCAGGTGCTCACCACCAAAGAAAATTTCAGTGACCGGGTTCATTACCTGAACATGAAAAACTGTATTTCGACGCTGATCGAAAATAAGGTGATACCCATTGTGAATGAGAACGATACCATTTCAGTTACGGAACTGATGTTTACCGACAATGACGAACTTTCAGGATTGATCGCTTCAATGGAAAACTCCGAAGCGTTGATTATCCTGAGCAACATTGACGGAATTTACGATGGTTCGCCCGATTTGCCCGAATCAAAAGTGATTCGAGAAATTACCTCCAAAAGTAAACCGCTGAATGAAGCGATTTCGACTGCAAAATCGAATTTTGGACGCGGAGGGATGCTGACGAAATACCACATTGCAAAGAAAGTGGCAAAAGGCGGTATCAATGTTCACATTGCCAATGGAATGAATGAAAATACTCTACTCAGGATAATGAATACTGAGGAAGAAATTGTTCATACCACGTTTTTATCGGATCAGAAGAAATCGTCGAATGTTAAAAAATGGATTTCTTACTCCGAAAGTTTTGCAAAAGGTGAATTGGTGGTTAATGAAGGTGCACGGAACGCGCTTTTATCAAGTCAGGCAACCAGTTTGTTGCCGGTTGGAGTTGTATCCGTCGGCGGTACTTTCGAAAAAGGTGATCTGGTAAAGATAAAAGATGAAACCGGCCATTTGATCGGAATCGGAAAGTCGGAATACAACGCGGAAAAAGCTGAAAAATACAAAGGAAATAAGAATAAAAAAGCAGTAGTTCATTACGATTATTTATACTTAATGGAATAACATTAACCTATTAACTCGGGATTTGTGTATTGATACCCTTTTCATAGACCCCTAAATTTCCTGCCTCTAATTGGCAACTAATTCCTGAGTTATATTCCCCCTTCCACCCCCTGGAAGGGGGCTTTATATTTTTAAAGTTATGACAGTAAAAGAGCAACTTACACTGGTTTTAAAAGCCAGCAGAAAACTGAACCTTGTTTCAGTAGAGAAAATCAATCTGGTTTTATCGGATGTGGCCGAAGCTGCAATCGCAAATACAGCGTTTATTCTTCAGGAAAACGCCAAAGACCTGAGTCGAATGGATCCGGCAGATCCGAAATACGATCGCCTGATGCTGACTGCCGACCGTATTAAAGGAATTGCAACCGATATTTTGAACGTCGTTTCACTTCCTTCGCCTTTGGGGCGGATATTGAGCGAAACAGACCGTCCCAACGGACTTCATATTAAGAAGATCACCGTTCCGTTTGGTGTCATCGGAATTATTTATGAAGCCCGGCCAAATGTTACGCTCGATGTGTTTTCACTTTGCCTGAAATCAGGAAATGCATGTGTTTTAAAAGGCGGAAGCGATGCCAACGATTCGAATGTTGCCATCGTAAAAGTGATTCAGGAAGTACTTCGGAAACACGAACTGGATGAAAATATACTTTCGCTGCTGCCGGTTGGGCGCGAAGCGACTGCCGAATTGCTTCATGCACATGGATTGGTCGATCTGATTATTCCGCGCGGTTCGCAGAGTCTCATCAATTTTGTGCGCGAAAATTCAAGTATTCCTGTAATTGAAACCGGAGCCGGGATTTGCCATACTTATTTCGATAAATCGGGTGATACCGCTAAAGGACAGGCGATTGTAAACAATGCAAAAACCCGACGGCCAAGTGTTTGCAATGCACTCGATTGTCTGATTATTCACCAAAGCAGACTCGCCGACCTGCCGGTTCTTACCGAACTTCTTCCGCAAAGTCAGGTAGTAATTTATGCTGACGAAAAAGCATATCAGGCGCTCGAAGGAAAATATCCGGCATCGCTGCTCCAACCTGCCAATGAAGAATCGTTTGGGACCGAATTTTTATCGTACAAAATGTCGGTAAAAACAGTTGCTGACTTTGACGAGGCGCTCGATCACATTGCACAATACAGCTCAAAACACTCCGAAGCAATTGTTGCTGAAGACAAGGCAGCACTTGAAATATTCCAGAAATCGGTGGATGCCGCAGCAGTTTACTGCAATGTTTCAACCGCTTTTAC
>CAMDGL010000148.1 GCA_945897845.1 Chitinophaga pinensis
GAACCGCTGCTCGACAAAATGGGAATTCATTATGAATCAAGCTTAAAATACGCCGGAAAAGATGGCAAGATGATCGGAAAGCCAATGATGGCGGGGTGCGGATGCTGAGATTTGGAGATCAGAAAATAACCAATATCCAATGATCAATAACCAATATCGAACGAGAAATAAGAAATAAGAAACAAATATTAAGCCCGTCAACGTTCATTAGCGCAAAACTTGAAACCTGAAACTTGAAACTCAACTTGTGAAACACATCGTAATCATAGGAGGCGGAATCGCCGGAATTGAAACAGCCAGTGCGCTGACAGACGCCGGACACTGGGTAACTGTCATCGAAAAAGATGCGCAGGTGGGCGGAAAGCTGAACAACTGGTCGTACCTTTTTCCTGATTTTACTCCCGCTGAAAATTTAGCAGGATCGCTAGTACAAAAATGCAGCGAAAAAGACTTTTCCGTGCTGCACCAAACTGAAGTTCACTCAATACAACGCCAAAATGGCAAATTCAATATTACAACTTCAGATGAACACCAATTGGAAGCAGATGCAGTGGTGGTGGCCACAGGGTACGATTTATTTGATGCCCGCCGAAAAGAAGAATATGGCTATAAAATTTACGACCATGTAATTACTTCGGCCGATCTGGAACAATTGCTCCTTCCCGGTGGCGATCTCACCGTGGCAGCCGGGAAAAATCCCAAACGAATTGCTTTTGTGCATTGTGTAGGTTCGCGCGACGAAAAAACGGGCAACCATTATTGCTCTAAAGTATGTTGCATCACTGGCGTAAAACAGGCCATTGAACTAAAAAAACGTTTGCCGGAAGCCGAAATATATTGCTTCTACATGGATTTGCGCATGTATGGCAAACACTTCGAAGAATTGTACCGCGAAGCACAGGAAAAATACGACATACAATTTATCCGCGGAAGATTGTCTGAAGCTTCGGAAAAAATCGACAAAAGTTTACTGATCAAATCAGAAGACACACTTTCAGGCCGACCTCTTAAAATGAATGTTGATTTACTTGTGCTGCTTGTGGGTATGGAAGCAGGAAAAGGAACCGCCAATGCCGCAGCGACTTGCGGCATTGGTTGTGAAGAATCAGGCTTTCTGAAAACTACTGATTCATTCCTGAAATCCAATTTTTCGGAACAGGAAGGAATATTTCTGGCCGGAAGCTGCACCGCACCGATGACGATAAACGATACCATTTTGCACGCCCGCTCGGCAGCGATGGAGGTGGATTGTTGGTTGAAAAAACAGTAAAAAAAGTGGTCAGTCGCAGTGTTCAGTTGCTTTGAACAGCAGGACACAATTTTTTAATGATATGTAATAATAACGTTCATCGCAATATTCTTTGCCGTCCGCTTCTGCGAACGGATCAGTGATCATGATTTTTTATCCGGCGGTGCTGGAATGTTGATCAAAGAACAACTCCTTTTTCGGACGGAATGGCATTCGCCTTTTTTGTGAAGCGAAAATTAAAGTAATAAGGTTGTATTCGTTCTTGTTATTATTTGTACTAAGGTTGCCAAAACAGAAAAAATAAGGTTATAGAAATATTAAAAACCTTATTTTCTGACAGTTAACCTTAGTAGCAAAATGGAATGGTGGAGATCAGCCGTCCGCGGTAAAATGTTGAACAAAAAGGCAGACTTTTTTCGGACGAAAAAGGAACAACCTAAATTCTATCACGGTGCTCTGCACCTTTTAACTTGCACTGCATGACTTATTTCCACAAATATTTTGGTGCTCTGCACCATGAAAAATGAAAGACTGTATCGATAATACATAAAAAATGAAAAACTTTGGCTACACGGTGATCAAGCAACGAACCATCGACTACGATCAATTCGACGGGCGATTGCTGAACGAAGTGCTCGAAATGGAACCTTCGTTCAAAGTTTGCCTTTCGTGCGGAGGTTGCACAGCCACCTGCAGCGCGAATGATCTGGTCAGCTTCAATGTCAGGCGGATGAACCTGTTGCTGCGTCGTGGGGAAACTGTGGAACTCGAATCGGAAATAAAAAAATGCATGCTGTGTGGCAAATGTATGTTGGTTTGCCCACGCGGAATCAACCTCCGTAATGTGATCATGCTCATCAAAAAAAGCATTCTAAAATACAAACCTGTAAATTCATAAGAGCTATGGACTTTCCCCCATCGTTTATATTGCCATTTACCATCGGGCTTTTGTTCATTTCAGTTTTTCTGGTAATCATTATCGGAATCTGGATTTCAGGACTGTCGCGAATCGATAAAAGCCGGATCATTCACAACATTTTTACCCGCAAAAGCCTGCTGGCGATTCGCGAAACCTTTATGGAATCGCTGCTTCACCGAAAAATATTCCGAAAAAACCCGGTATTGGGCTACATGCACATGAGTCTTGCCTTCGGATGGTTCCTGCTCATCGTAGTTGGGCACATCGATGCCGTCAATCATTATCAAACCTTTTCGGTTCCGGCATACAAAGCCATTTTCATGCGCTATTTTGTTACCGAAACAGCTACAACAATTTCAGGAAAAATACTGGCAGCCAGCATGGATTTGCTGCTCTTGTTTGTACTTTCAGGAGTAATGCTCGCGTATTTTAAACGACTGAACAGCCGGATATTCGGTATGAGAAAAACAACAAAACTTAAAATGGGCGACCGCATTGCACTCAGCGCGCTTTGGCTCATCTTTCCGCTTCGTTTTATGGCCGAAAGTGTTTCTGCCGGAATCCATCACAATGGAAGCATCATCAGCCAGCCAACCGGACAATTGCTGGCTTCAACTCTTCCCGTTCAGTTGCTCGAAATGCCTTTGTGGTGGGCATATTCAGGAGCATTGGGAATGTTTTTCCTTGCACTTCCGGTTTCACGATACATGCACATTCCGGTTGAAGTGGTCATGATTTTTCTTCGGAAATATGGCATCAGAGTTCAAAAGCGTATCGATGGATATTCGCGCATCCAGGTGTATTCGTGCTCGCGCTGCGGAATTTGCCTCGACAGTTGCCAGATGACCCATGCTGCCATTAAGGATACACAGTCGGTTTACGTGTTGAAACACATCAGGAACAAGAACCTCACCGACGAAAAACTTTTTAACTGTCTGCTTTGCGGACGATGCCAGCCTGATTGTCCTGTTGGGTTGGAACTGAATAATTTACGCATGACACAGCGCATCGAATCAACCAAAGAATACAACTCTTCCTATGAATACCTGAAAAACGGACCTATAGTTGTCAGTCCGCAAACGGAAGTGATTTATTTCGCCGGATGCATGACACATCTCACCCCTGCCATTATCAAATCGATGAAGGAAATTTTCGCAGTGGCAGGTGTTAAATTCTGGTTCATGGACGAAGAGAAAACCGCCTGCTGCGGTCGGCCACTGATGCAGGTCGGACAATACGAAGCAGCCAAAAAATTGATTGAACACAACCGCGAACGAATATTGGCTTCAGGAGCAAAAAAATTGGTGGTCTCCTGCCCTATTTGCTACAAAGTATTCAACGAAGATTACGCATTGCCGGGCATTACTGTTCAGCACCATTCGGAGTACCTGCTTCAACTGATGGCCGACAAACGTCTGCCGGTCAATAAAATGCCGCTGCGGGTGGTTTATCACGATCCATGCGAACTTGGCCGCGGAAGTGGAATTTATCACCAGCCGCGCTTGCTTCTGGACGAATATGCCGAAGTGATTCCGATTAAAAATGAAAAAGAAGCGGCTTACTGCTGTGGCGGAAGTCTGGCAAACATCAAAATACAAATGAACGAACGCAACCAGATACGCGACAATGCGATGGAAGAATACCTCGGTTACCAGCCTGATGTACTTGCAACCGCCTGCCCGCTTTGTAAAAAGACATTCGCCAAAAGCCGCAATTTACCTGTACACGACATTGCCGAAATCGTTTACATGGCCATCCGCCAGAAAAACGCAGAACGTTCGGGCAAAACCAAAACAATGAAAGAGTTGAAAATTGAATTATGGGGATCGTAAAATTACCTATTTTCTAAAACGAATTTCTATCCTTGTACCTTCTTTTTCGATACTTTTTACCTGTATTTCGGCATTGTGCAGTTCAATGATTTTGGCAACAATCGAAAGTCCAATGCCAAAGCCACCAATATATCTGACGTTGGTGCCCCGCTTAAAAGGCTTGAAAATTGTGTCAATTTCATTTTTCGGTATCCCGATTCCCTGATCAGAAATGATCAAGGTCAAATTATCGGAGCTATTCCCAATTTTAACTTCCACATCACTGGTCGAAAATTTGCAGGCATTGTCAATCAGGTTTTTAATGGCAATTTCGAGTAATCCGGCATTTCCGGTGATTAACAGATCGTTCTCATTGTCGGAGTATTCTATTTTGGGCATTATTTTTCTTCCCGGATATTTTGCTTTTAACGATTGTATTGTGTTGAATATCAGCTCATCAATTCGCACGAGTGATAAAACAACCTGATTTTTGCGGTTCAGCTGAGCCAGTTCCAATAGGCTGTTCAACAATGCATTGAGTTTACGGAGGTCATCCACCATTCCCGAAATGTGTTTCATGTATTCTTCTGCCTTGTGCTTTTTTCCAAGAATATAATCAGCTTCAGCAATCATGATTGCAAAAGGTGTTCGCAATTCGTGTGATGCATTTGAAACAAATTCATCCTGACTTTTAAAAACCAGTTCAAGATCCGACAGCATTTGGTTGAAAGTGATGGCCAATTGCTCAATCTCATCTTTCCGGTGACCTTCGTTTAACCGGCTGTTTAGCTTTGATGAGTTGATATTTTTTACTTGGTATATAATATTTGATATTGGCCTTATGGCCAGCTTTGAAAAGAAATAGGATGCAGTAATTGAAAGCCAAACACTAAAAAGGATACTCCAGAACAAAACAGTTCGCATTTCAATCAAGTTTTCGGCTCTTGAATTGTCATAAGCCAGCACATAAACAGTGTAGGCTTTGTTGTCTATGGTATGATTGTAACTGACGCCATCCTTCTCTCCAATTGAAAAATAGTTTGGACTTGACCTGTATGATTTCTCAAGAATAACTTTATCTGAAAGATAATGTAAATTGTTACTGTAAATGACGTTGTTAGAAGAATCTGTCAGGGCAATTTCCTCCTCCACGAATGATCTTGTTGCCTGGTGGATTTTCTTTAGTAAGGTGGAGTCAACTCCTTCAACGTTAATTAATAGAATGGCGGTATTTTGAGCCTTTTCTAAAAGGTTTTCCCTGAATTTTGAACGTTGGGTGGTGTATGAGAAATAGTAAACCAGGGCGGAGAAAAAAATCAAAATTCCGATTACTACAAAAGTAAACTGTATGGATAACCGTGTTTTGATGTTCATGTCATAATTCCTTTTCGCTGCAATAAAATCCAAACCCAAATTTAGTATGGATAATCTTCGGCTCAAAATCTTTATCGATTTTCTTTCTCAGGTAATTTACATAGACGTCAATAATATTTGTGCCAGTTTCAAAATCCAAATCCCACACCTTTTCAATAATGAACTCGCGCGACAGAAGCTTATCCTTGTTCAATAAAAAAGTTTCCATAAGTGCAAATTCTTTCGATGTCAAATCAATCTTTTTTCCTGAACGTGAGGCTGTTTTTCTATCCAGATCCATTTCAAAGTCCGCAATATATAATTTTCGTGAATCTGGTAAAACAACATTTTTCCGTTTTAAGAATACATTGATCCTGGCAAGCAACTCTCTGAAATCAAATGGCTTTAATACATAATCGTCGGCACCGGCCTCAAAACCAATCAGCTTATTGTCGGGTGTTCCCAGGGCCGTAAGCATGATGATGGGTATTTTGCTGTTCTTTTTTCTGATCTCCTTGCACAACTCATATCCATTCATCAATGGTAAATTAATGTCAAGAACAATGAGATCATAATCCTTTTTCTCCATCATTCTTTTTCCAACGTATCCGTCAGTGGCAATATCTGCTTTAATTCCAGTTTCCTGTAACTGTTTTTGAAGAATTTCAGCAAGACGCAACTCGTCTTCAACGATTAAAATTTGTGTTCCCAAAATTAGTGCTGTTTATTTTTGTGGCAAAACTACGATACAATTATCAATAAAAAGTAATTCTAATGATTTTCTAATAACTTTCTAACCATCCTCTAACCGATGAATTAAGATTGTAGTTGTAGATTTGCTAAGTCAATTTGAACAAGATTTTTATTTATAATGCAGAGGGTGTTTAGATTGATAAATATTTGGAATTTTATACGACTATAACGAATTGGTTTTTTATATACTCAATTGTTGAATTTTTAGGGTTTTCTCTTTTAGTCTGCAAAGGAAAATTGCAGAAGGTTTTCAAAAATTATTAAATTATTACAGATACCGTGGTTTGTTCCCGCGGTATCTTTTTTTTAGTGCTATTGATCAGTTCTCAGGTTGCCATTTGCTGGATGTTGAATACCATAAAAAACAACATAAGTGCAAAAAATATCAGGATATAAACACTGGCCATCTGAAAGCGAAGTTTGAATAATTTCAGAAGGATGGAAATAACTGCTAATCCCATAAATGCTGTCACCCCTTTAAAATAGGCCACAACTTTGAGTTGCTTTGGAATGTTGTTATTGGTGATTTCAGGTACATAAATCAAGTTGTTTAAGAGTATCCAGGCCGCCATTAATCCTATAAGTACAAACACCAGTTGTCCGGCAAGGATCAATTTTTCGCGTTTTTCAACCCACCCAAAAATAATTAATGCAATTCCAGAGAACAATCCCCATTGCGATATACTGGTTAGGCCAAGTAAGTAATTTGAAATCATCAGATGTGTATTTTGTGTCGGGCAAAATTGTTAATTTTCGGTCAAACAAAAAACTATAAAACTCATCTTCTGTTTTAAATGGCTATTTTTGCCACAAATCAGAAAAATAAGTAATGATAAAAACAGATTTGAAAATTAATCCAAAGGCAAAAGCGCTGATTTTTGATCTTGACGGAACTTTGGCTGACACCATGCCCATTCATTATACTGCCTGGAAAAATGCGGCAGCCAAATTTGGTATCGATTTTAGTGTTGAATTATTTTCGCAGCTTGCCGGAATTCCGCTTTATCCCACAGTTGAAAAGCTCAATCAACTTTTTGGCAAAAACATCGACCCAAAGGAATTGGGCAATATTAAGGAAGCCGAGTTTGAAAAGAACATGCATCTAACTCCTGAAATAAAAATTATTACCGATCTGGTACGTGAATACCATGGGAAATTGCCAATGGCAGTCGGAACTGGGGGATCAAGGCGTTTGTCGCTGAAAACCCTTGGAATTATCGGGTTACAGGATTATTTCGAGATTTTGGTGACCAGCGAAGATGTTTCCAATTTCAAACCTCATCCCGAAACATTTGTTAAATGTGCTGAACTTATGGGCGTAAATCCTGTTGATTGTGAAGTTTATGAAGATGGAATTTTGGGTATTCAGGCAGCAAAAACTGCCGGAATGATGGTGGTTGATGTTACAAAATACTATGAAATTACAATAGGAAATTAAAGTATGCGAAAGATTATTTGGTTACTGGTTGTTGGTTCGTGGATTTCGGGCTCCTGTTTTGCACAGAAAAAAATACTCCGGAATGAATATACAGTTGTTTCTTACAATGTTGAGAATCTTTTTGATACTGTGGATGATCCGAATGTTCCCGATGAAGAATTTCTTCCGGAAAGTGAAAAAATGTGGAACAATGAGCGGTACCAGAAAAAACTCAACGATCTGGCAAAGGTAATTTCTGAGGTCAATCCTCTGGAAATGCCTGAAATAGTTGGCTTGATTGAAGTGGAAAACCGGACTGTCCTTGAAGATTTAATCCGGACAACTGCGTTTAAAGACCACAAATACGCCATCATTCACGAAGAAAGTCCCGATTACCGGGGAATTGATGTGGCCTTGATTTATCGCAGCGATGCTTTTACCGAAATCATGCACGAAACGTTGCCGGTTATTTTTCCCGACGATCCGCAGTTTAAAACCCGCGACATCTTGCATGTGGTTGGAAAAGTCAGGAATGAAACAGTACATATTTTTGTGAATCACTGGCCATCGAGAATTGGCGGAGACGAAAAAACCGAACCCAAACGGGTTTTGGCAGCATCGGTACTAAAACAAAGAGTTGATTTGATGTATAAAATAGATCCGAAAGCCAAAATTATCATCATGGGCGACATGAACGACGAAACCGGAAATAAAAGTTTATCGAAAGTGCTTGGCGCCGCATCACCCGATTCAGGAGCAAAACTGGTAAATCTGATGATGCCCGACGATGCTGCAGGACTGGGAACCTATTTTTACAATGGAGGCTGGAACATGCTAGACAATCTGATTGTTTCGCAGGAAATGATTTCGGGCAAACAGATGAAAGTACAAAATCAGAAAGGCCACATTTACAGAAATGACTGGATGATTTTCACGAACAAAAATGGCGACAAAACGCCCAATCGTTCGTATGTAGGAAATAAATATGTGGCCGGTGTCAGTGATCATTTTCCTGTGTACTTTAAGATGATTGTAAAATGACCGCTTTAAAAATTGTTTCCGAATATCAGCCTACCGGCGATCAGCCTGAAGCCATCAGGCAGCTGACTGAAGGTTTGCGCAATGGTACAACTTTCCAGACTTTACTTGGTGTAACCGGCTCCGGAAAAACATTTACCATGGCCAATGTGATTGAGCAGGTGCAGCGTCCCGCCTTGGTTTTAAGTCACAACAAAACGCTGGCGGCCCAGTTGTACAGCGAAATGAAACAGTTTTTTCCTGAAAATGCGGTTGAATATTTCGTTTCCTATTACGATTATTATCAGCCTGAAGCTTACCTCCCTACAACAAATACTTACATCGAAAAAGACCTTTCGATTAACAAAGACATTGAAAAACTCCGGCTAAGCACAACTTCCTCGTTGCTCTCCGGAAGGCGCGATGTGATTGTGGTTTCGTCGGTTTCGTGTTTGTACGGAATCGGAAACCCTGCTGATTTTCATGCCAATGTGACCAAAGTTTCAAAGGGAGAAACCATTAGTCGCAATGTATTTCTCCGGAAGTTGGTGGATGCACTTTATTCGCGCAACGAAGTGGAGTTCAACCGTGGAAATTTCAGGGTAAAAGGCGATTCGGTGGATGT
>CAMDGL010000149.1 GCA_945897845.1 Chitinophaga pinensis
TATTGCGAAAAGTTTCTGTGCCACCACCAAATATTTTTCATTGTAATCATCATTCTCTGTTTAAAATTAAAAAACCTGCAATTCCGAAGAGAAGCAGGCCTTTGTATGGTTTAAAAAATACCAATATGGCTCTTACTTCTTACTTTTTAGAAAGAAGACCCCACCACGGAAGCCATATTGTATTTGTATTTTGAATCATGTTTTTATATTCTGCTGCAAAAAAATGCAATTTATAACACAATAACAAGCTTTCGGGAAAGAAAGTTTTGTGAAACTTTATTTTCTGCCGTCAAATGAAATTTTAACGACCATAAACATTGAAAGGTGTCTTGAAATTTTTGGAAGCAATTTATCGAGATACTTTAACGCCGGATAAGTGAAATCAGGAAGTAATTGTCGTCGCGAAACACCGCCACTAAAGAGGTAACTGAAAGGATTGAGATATTCTATGCTTTCAATTTTTAATCCGGGGAATTTTTTCCTGAAGATATCATTGTCGCGAACAAACACAATCCACGGCAACGCCCCGTTTGCTCCTGAAAGTGGTCCTGTTGACGGAATAGTCCAGCTTCCTTCAGGAATAAAAGGTTCATGGTGAAAGTTCTTGTAAATGAACCGCCCCCAAATACTGTTTGCAGGCTCAATCATTACAATTTTCCCACCTTTCAGCAGAACACGGCTTGCTTCATTTAAGAATTGTTCGCTGTCGGGTATGTGGTGCATGGTATCAATCATGAATATCCCTCCCACCGAATGATCTTTAAAAGGCATTTCCAATGCTGAAAAAGTCATGTCGTTCGAAGGCAGGTCAATGATGTCGGTACAAATTACTTTGGGTTCAATTTCCTTCAGAAATCCACCGCCGGAGCCAAGTTCAATCAGCAGTCCATCCGGGATATTTTTTATTTCATGAGTAAATATTGAATACCATTCCTGGTACAATTTCCTTAAAAAATACTTTTGCTTGATTATTTCACCATGAGCGATTGTCCTTTCAGGCGAATCCAGCGAATGTTCAATTTTATATTTTATCATCAACCTGTCTATAAAAAATTCATCGCACTATTGAGCCAAAGTAAACCGGAAGCTGACCCCAAAATTGGTATTTGAAGTTTTGAACGACCCTTTGTATGGATTATTCAGTATTTTATCAAAATAAAGTCTCAACTGAAACCGGTCGCTGAGCATATAATCTGCTGTGGTTTTCAAGGTTATTGATCCCTGCCCTGCAGTCAACTGCTCATCTTGCTCAACAATTTTCCGCAAAATGGTTTTATTTTTCCTGAAAGATAAATCTGCCCTTACGTTAAGGTCGTTCGAATAAGCCTTCTGCGATTTCTTTGTCTTGATAATCAAATCCATCCGTGTAAAACGGTATCCAATTCCAAACACCATTTCGTTGCTCAATATTTCGGTAATCTGGTTATTGGCAAAACTGAGTGCCAGGTTCCGGGATGACTTAAGTTCAGCACGGGTTTCAAAATCGTTGATCCAGGTAATGTCCATGTTAATCAGCGGACTGAATTGCTCTGAAATACTGACCGAATTAATGTCGTTCGGGCCAATAAAGTCGCCAAGTGTATTCCGCACATAACTGAAACCGTCATTATACAATTTCTCGTCGTAATCGAGATTGGAAATAAATGAACCAACATTGTAGCTCGACCGGTAAGCATGGTTAAAGCTGAGCGTTTTAATGTATCTTTTCAGTAATTCTGACTGCTGAACCATTCCTTCATAGGTTATCCGCCAATTGGGGCGCAGGTATTTGATGGAAGGGAACGGACTTAAAGCCACCTTTTCAGGAGTTTGTCCGGTGTAAGCCGCAATGAATGCAGGAACCATTACCTGCGGTGAAGTTGGTCCATAACCCACAGGGAAACCTGTTAACGGATCTTTATCACCCGGATTGTATCCCGCCAGACTATTAACAACGCGTTGGCTGGCGATTCGCTCGGCTATCACAATGCGGTAATCTTTCAGGTTTTGAAATGCTTCTGATGCCGGAGCATCGGAATTGTTGCCCATTTTGCTGAATGCAGTTTTCATTGTATTGATCGACATGGTAAAATTACCACGAACCGACTTATTTACCGGATCGAACTGATCGGTGGAGCTGTCGTAATTGTAAAACTCGGTTGTGCGTTCCGAATAGGTACGATTGGCGTTTACATCTATTCGCAAATCAGGAAAAGGTTCAACATTTGCGCGGAAGTTAAATGTTTCGGCATGTGACAGCACGAATGGCGAATTGAGCGATGTGTCGCGGGTAATCCATCCGTTTTTGGCTGCTTTCAGTGCAAAATCCTTGTCCTGCCAACCCAGAAGGAACGGGATTCCGGGAGCAATGGATGGCCCGACATTGCTAAATGCTGAGGCGTCTGGGGTGTAACTACCTGAACCAAATACGCGTGGAACAGGCATGAAACCAGGCATTACAGTACCATCGGTTGAAGAATAGCTCAGCGAAATACTGCGCACACTCATCAAAGCACGGGCACTGTATTCAAGTATTTTTTGTCCAAGGTCACCGTTTTTCTGAACTTTACCTTTGACAATGAATTTGACCCCGGCAACACTTTTTTCAGAAGTAAAACTTACACGATTTTCGTTTACAATGGCCAATTGTCCGTCAATCTTGGTCCCATCCTTTGCAATGGCAGTAACTTCCACATCCTGTGTTTTCAGTTTATGGAAAATCGACTTTGGTGTTTTGGCTTTCAGCCTCACATTGTCAACTGTATATTGAACTTCCTTGATTTGTGGCTCATTTTTTTGTTTTTCAGCACCGGGTTGCTTTGGCTGGGCAGGCTGACCCTGACGCGGCCTTTGCATTCGCTGTGTCTGACGCGAACTGGTGCCGTATTTCTGGTTAACATCTTTCAGAAATCCAATCCGGTTATATAGGGTAACCAAATTCAACTGGCCGTTTAACTGCATCTGACGCGAATTTTCGATCACATTGCCCAACACTATCGATTTTTCGGTAACCGGACCAGCCTGCCAGTCATACATGCCCTGGTAAGTTGCCGAAAGTGAAGTCCAGTCGAGCAAAGGCAATTTATTGATCGGAACCATGTAGGTTGCATTCACCATGTGGTGGTACAAAGTCGGACGGCCGAGGTTATACAGATTGGTGAGGATGGAATCCTTCTTCATCTGATAATCATCGTCATTGCGGTTGATCCGGCCTTCAGGCTCATCAATTCTGGAAGTATTCTGCGAAGAGAAATCGAACTGGAGGCTTCTTGTCAAATTGTAACGCAAATCAAAATACCTGTTCCAGATAAAATCTTTATTGAATGTTTGCGGAATAATCATGTTTGGATTAGAGATGTTCCGAAGCTGAATTTCATTGTAATGCCGCCACATATCGGTACGGAAGGAGAATTGCGAAGGCAGCGGATAAATGTTAAAATCTTTGATCAGCCGCAAAACATTTCCATTCAGCACTTTAGTATTTTTAAAAGGCTCAAACACTTCGGGCCGTGCATTGAAATTATAGCTGAACATTCCGCGATAGTTCTTATCAAGGTTCTGTTCAATATTTATACTCCTTCTCATTAACTCGTTGTAGGAATAGGTAACCGAGAAATTGGTGGGATCCCAAATCTTTGGGTTTCCTGATTTGCTGGTTCTGTCAATTTTCACATTGGTCAGGTTAAAACTTTTTCGGGTCACCAGATCCTGTGCCAAACGTTTTAAGGAATCTCTTTCCTCTCTTCCACCAGCCATATTCAAAGCATCCTTCATCTTAATATCCGGATCGAGCGGATTGTATTTCGGATTGCTTTTACTTTCGGAATAGCCCAAATAAAGCGGAATTTTGACTTGTGCCTTTTCAGGAAAAAATTTGCCCAATTCGAAGTTGGCCGAAATGTCAATTTCTGTAAGATCGTCCATGGCGCGCTCGTTCACTTTCTGATCGATGCTGCCGAAACCTGCACTGCGTGTCCTTCCGGCAAAAATAACAGAACCGAGATCGGCCATTCGTGCAGTAATCCTTCCGGTAGCAGCCCATCCGCCTCCTTCTTCAAAATCAGACAAACGCAATTCGTTCAGCCACATTTCGACTGATCGTGGCCCGTAATTATTGGCATCAATATCATTGTATCGAATACCAACCATCATTACCTCTACATTTCCAAGATTTGGGTTTCCCTTGATTTTCACAGACCTGGTCCCATCTTCGATTACAAATTCCTTCGTCATACTGATGGTTGTACCAGCCTGACGAAGTTCATTGTTGCGTTTCAACTTTATATCAGTGAATGCGTCAAGACTCAGGTCTATTCGGTTGGCGTCAGGCCAAACGGCATACCGATCGGCTTCGTTGTCACTGCTGTATAAACCGGGAACTGTAAGCGAAAGTGGAATTTCGTATTCGTAATAATTATTGTAATAATCAGAACCAATCCGCACGAACATCGAAAGGTCGTTGTCTTTTAGCGGAGAACCAGCAATTCCTTCGGCATGAACTTCCATTTGAAGTCGTTTGTAATTACGGAAATCCATGCTGAGGTTTTTATACGCAGCACGTGCATCACCTTCTTCAAGGTCGGTTGCACGCAACAGCAGCGACTGTTCGTTCAACTGCCGAAGTTGCGGATTTGCAGGATCGATCACCCTTTCAATGCCGGGAGGCAGCACGTAATTTACCGGTTTGCGGCTTGCATTTTCTTCGATGTTTACTGCTGAAACGTCGAATTGGGTATTGGGTGAAGTGGCTCCAAGGTTTCCATCCACATCTTTTGTGTATTTACGCCAATCGGCACGCACAAGGTCGAGTGTGGCAAAACGCAATACTGTTGGCTCCGAGAATCCCTTCATGAACATTCTCAGAAAACGAATGGATTTAAAATCGTTGATAGAACCAAATGATTCATCCGGGTTTTTTACCGGAATTTTAAACTGGTACCATTTTACATTTGAAATTGATCCGTCCTTCAGTTTTAAATCTTTTACTTCCCGGATATCGGCAATTGAATTCTTTCCGATCACCATGTCTTCACGGCGGATACTTATTTTGTACTGATAATAGCGTTCGTATTCGTTCAGGGTATTGTCGCCGTTGATATCTTCAATGTCGGGCTGGGTGGAGGCCGATGTCGGGTACGATTCGGGCGACATTTCAGCAGTTGGCGAGTTCCCTTCCGGCCCGTTGAAATTTTTATACCTTTCCATGATTCCCAGCTTTTCCTGATCATAGTCTGAACCGCGGTAATAGTGGTAATCATCGCCTGAAGGGTCGCCTAATACCTTTGCAAGTGCGTCCTGGTTGAGGATTTTTTTCATCGTTTCCAGGTAACCCTGGTTAAATGTTTTTTCATCGGTGTCACTTATTCCATCAAACCCAAGATCCTGATACTGACGACTTGTAACATTGTTATCAAACTCTCTCACGAGCGATTGCAAAGTGGATACTCGTCCCCAGATGGTTGTATCCAGATTGTTCAGTTCTGCAGTCGTTGGCAAGCCATTTTCAAACGATTTTCTTGAATCCTTCAAAACATCTTCAGAAACATCACCAAGGTTAAAATACAAATCTCCACCTTTGGCATTTCCCAACGTGTCGTTTACAAAAGGATCCATTACCCAGAACTCGACAAATTCAATATTGGCTGCCTCAAAATCACTGGTTTGAATGCTGCGCATAATTCCGGCCCAACGCGATTCGGGGTCGCGCAAAGTTCCGTCGGGATTTACTCCCTGTGAAAAGCGGGATGCCTCTGTGTCATAATTATACGGGCCTCTTTCCTGCGGATAAAAAGCCAGATCAAATACCGGAATGTTGGTTGGAAGCCCAACAGGAGTTTCCCTGTCAGGAAATATTTCCTTTTCGTAAATTTCGCGAACCAGGTGATTCGACTGGAGTTTTTTGTCGTTTTTTATGTGGTCAGGCGTGGTCGGACTGCTTCTCAGAAAAAGCGGATCGATGATGTACCAGGCCAGTTTTGCGCGATTAAAGCCATAAATATGATCGTCGTCAGTTTCAGCTTCGGGAAACATTCCTTGTTTTTGCGGTGTACTTGCCAGTACCCATGCCGAACGTGTTTTAAGATCGATGGAGGTTTTGGTAGCCTCAAAATCGTCGATGTAAGCAGTTCCGCTTTTTTTGATCACGCTCGAATGTCCGGGAATCAACTGGGCAACTTCGCCGTCAAACGATATTGACGATGGCGCTTTAGTGGAATAAAAAGGCAGTTTATCAATCAGCTTGGTCAGCAGCAACGATTCATTCGAATAAGTTGCATCCAGACCGAGCATGGTATTCGAAATGGGATCGTCGCCGTAGTTTACTTTCTGTGTCAACGGCCGTTCCTGCATGTGCAAAACGGTTGCCCCCAAATTAAAGCGGTCGCTGAATGCATAATTGGCATGGGCGCCGATCATGGTTTTCCGCTGCATACTGAACAAATCCTGGCTTTCGGTTGAAACCTGAAGTGGTGTGCCCGATTCGAGCAAACCCGAATTTATAATTTTTACAATTCCTGAAGTATAATCAACGGTATAATCAATATTCTCGGTAAGCGCCCGTCCGCCGGCAGTTACTTTCACCGAACCGCGTGCAAGATTTTGCGAGCCAACCATGATTTCAGAACTCGAAGACCCTTTGTATGAACCTTTTAATTTGAATTTATTGTGTTCGGCATCCTGCTCGGCAACAGTGCGGGTAGAATCGTACAAAGTACTGTAAACAAATTTTTGGATCAGAGCCGGATCGCCTATGGAATCGGCGAGGTGTTTCCCGAAAGGTTCGAGCACCGGGAAAATAATCTTTCCTGAAGATGAACTCACGGTAATCCCTTCCACATAGTCAAACACTCCGTCGCGCATCAGGTCGAGCTGTGAATTCAGCTTGTCGAGGTTCAGAACATTCAGCAAAATATGGCCGTCCAACCTTCCTTCAGGAAGATAATTGATATAAGTTCCTGTCTGGTCGTTCTGGTACATGATGTCGAGTACAAACTCTTCATTTGTGAGCTGATAGGCATTCAGGTCATAAATATTTTTCATCATCAGTTTCCAAGTCGGAAGTTTTGGCGATAAGTTGGTGCCTTTGAGCAACTTCAAAACAAGTGTTTCAGGTGCATTGATACCATCGGTCGAAAATTCCCCCACCTGGTATATTTTCCCGTTTGCAGTATAATTGTAGGCCACCGCCAAGATTTCATCTGTGTTGAGCGACGATCGCAAAGAAATATAACCCAGATTTGGATTAATAGTATATTCCGACTCGTTTAACAACCGCGCCTGTTCAATTTTCTCGAAATCCTGTCCTCCGCCAAAATTGGAGGATGCAAGCGGCGAAAGCGTTTTGTTAATGTTATCAGACTGCCTGATGCCTGCATAATTGCTGATCATTTGCTGATAAATTCCATTGGCATCGTTGAAAGGATAAACAGTTTCGGGATACTGAAATCCGGAGTTTTCCTGAAAAGCCCCAATTTTATTGAATACATTGGGATCGTGCTCGCCCAAATCCATGAATGCAAGAATGTTGCGTGCTTCAGTAAAATTGCTTGATTTGTTGGTAACCCAAACTTCAATTTTATTGATGGTAACCGACGAACGCACCACTGGAAGGGTTTTAAGCGCTTCATTGTAACTGTCGCGAAAATACTGCGCCAGGAAAAAGTGACGGTTGGCATCGTAATCGGAGGCTGCAATTTCAAAAGTTTTCTTCTGGGCACCACCTTCAGAATCAACCACCTGCGTTTCGCCTTTGTGCTGCGAAAAAATAGTGGTCAGGTTGAGTTTTCCGAACTGCATCTCGGTTTTGACCCCGAAAAGATTTGATCCGCCCGTGATCAGTGATCCATTCAGCGGCAGTGAAACATTCCCAGCTTCAATCTTTTTGATGATCTGATCCTCGTCGCCAGTATAGCCGAGGTTCATTTTATTTTCGTAGTCGAAAGTGGCTTCGGTATTGTAGTTGACACGCATTTCCATACGGTCGCCTATTTTACCCATCACGTTCATTTGTATTTTCTGGTCGAAATCGAAGGTAGGAACTTTGCGCAAACGTTCGGGAATAGAAGGGTTTTCGGTAGCATTCATTTGATAACCAAAACTAACTTCCACATACCCCTGCGGACGGATGTCGATGGTATTGCTTCCGAATATTTTACTGAAAGTTTCGCCGCCAATGGTGAGCCGTGGGATTAAACCGCCTTTGTCTTCAATGCTTTTTATTTTTGTTTGGTTGCGCCAGTAGTTCTGAACCGACTGTTCAAAATCGTACTTCTGAAATTCCTTTCTCGACATCGTTTTTGGCAGCCTGAAATTGAGATTACCAATCTTTTCAGTAAAAACATACTCACCTGTAACGGGATCGTATTCTATTTCAGTACGAATATTCGAAGGGCGTTTCAGAAACAGTTTGGCACTGTCAGTTTTATCGGGAAATGCAAAAGCCGGTTCATCCTTGAACTGGTAAGGCAATACGCCGGTGGTGTCAATCCTGACCGTATCAGCCTGAACATCAAGAAAAGCAAAAGCATTGTAATTTCTGATTGTTGTTCTTGATTCAGAGGGGTTTCCGCCAAAAGCATAAACAAAATATACAATGAATAAGAGAAGTATGTTTCTGCAGTACTTTTTCAATTCCGAAAACTTTTTTTTCTGATTAAAGGCTTTTCAAGGCTTGTTTTATCACACTTTCAACTGACTGTTTTGGATTTGCAGTCAAAATTTTATCCAGTTCTTTTTCAACAGGCTTCTTTGCAAATCCCAGCATTATTAAAGCAGATAACGCTTCGTTTCGCAATGTATTGTCTGCCGATGCTACAATTTGTTCACTGGCAGGCGACTTTCCTACTTTATCCTTTAAATCGATAATCACACGTTGGGCAGTCTTTATTCCGATGCCCTTAATACTTTTCAACAGATTGACATTTTCAGTCAGGATGGCATTTCTGATTTCATCGGGCGAAAGGGAGGAAAACATCATGATCGCAGTATTCGATCCGATACCGCTAACAGAAATCAGCATCCTGAAAAGTTCGCGCTCAGTTTCAGTATAAAAGCCATACAATACATGCGCATCTTCGCGAATTACCTGATGAATAAACAACTTTGTGGTTTCGTTTCCGTGAAGCTGGGTATAGGTATTGAGCGAAATATGTATAAAGTAGCCTAC
>CAMDGL010000150.1 GCA_945897845.1 Chitinophaga pinensis
GAAGCACATTTAATTATGAATCCAAAAATTCTTCCACTACTTCTGCTCGGAATTCTGGCCTTGTTATTATCCGGAGTTGGCGGTTTATTGGGAGGCTATATTGTTTATTGGATTTCCGGAGGTAAATTTAATCCGGTAACCGGAATTGCAGGAGTGAGTTGTATTCCAAGTACAGCAAAAGTGGCACAGCGGGAAGTCACTAAAATTAATCCGAAAGCTATTATTCTGCAGGATGCGCTGGGCGCAAGCATTTCAGGAGTAATTACTTCCGCTATTATTACCGGAATGTATGTGACATTGGTTCCATATTTCGTAAAATAGTTTTAGGTTTCTTCTCTAACCGAAGAAATTACAGTTCAAATTAAACGGCGAATTCATATTTTAAAAATGGATTCGCCGCTTTTTTCGGGTAGAAATTCTACCATTACCAATTATTAACAACTGGTCACAATTTCTTTAACATCATTTAAGAATTAATTTACCTGAATATCAATATTCAAGGTTAAATTTGTTGTACATTTTTTTTCATAAGTTTAGGTTTAGTTAGGTTAGTTAGTTTAAGAGAGAAAAGGTAGAACAGAGGTTCTACCTTTTTGTTTTTCTACCCATATTACTCATAAACAAGCACTTTCGAAAATAGTCGCTTTATATAATCCTCATTTATTGAGTTGCCCGAATCTGACTTTTTATCCATTCTGTGAGTTGAACGGTGTATCTGGTGCCACGATTTTAATCGCACCTCAAATCAGGAAAGAAATGGAATGCTGACAGTAACTTTTGTTCCTTTATTAAGATGGGATTCTATTGAGATTGTTCCATTGTGTATTTGAATAATCTTATCAGTTAGTGAAAGGCCGAGTCCATTACCTGCGATATTTTTTGCATTTTTTGATCTGAAAAAAGGATGAAATATTTTTTCCATATCAGCAGGATCAATGCCCATACCCTGATCGGTAAATTCAGTAACTACATATTTACCACAAACGGATAAAAATATTTCAGCGGATTTATCACTTGAAAACTTACAGGCGTTATCCATCAGATTGACAATAGATGTTTTAAGTAAATGATGGTTGCCCAATACCATTAATTCCTTTTCATCCTCAATAGGTTCACTGAATATGATGGAAATTTTATAGTCTTTTTTTCTTTCAATAAGTTCAGTTCGTGTTTCCCATAGAATTTCGTCAATTCTTAATGCGTGAAGTGCAATTGCAGAAATGTCAGAACTTGCCTTTGCCATGTCAAGTAATCCGTTTGAAAGTGCGTTCAGATTTTTGATGTCTTCAAGTACAGACTCTAAAATAGCTTCATAATCTTTATGTGTTCTTGATTTCATCAGCGAAACTTCTATTTGACCTGTAATGGAAGTTAATGGCGTGCGCAATTCATGCGATGCATTTGAAACAAAACTCCTTTGCATTTCAAAAGCAGATTCTAAACGTCCAAGCATTTGATTAAAAGTGATGGCAAGTTGCGCAATTTCATCTGTTCCATTTCCTTCATTTACCCGCATATTCAAACTGGAAATGTTAATCTTATCTACCTGTTTTACTACGTTCGACATGGGTTTTAGCGCTTTTTTTGCGTAAATTCTGCCAAATAAAATCGTCGACCCAATACTGGTGAAAAATCCAACCAATATAATCCACATAAGGTTCTGGAGTTTAATTCTTCCGTAATTATCATATGCAGAAGCAATTACAACATATTGGTCATATTTTAGCGTAAAAATCAGTCCAATTGCTTCACTTTTACCTTCATGGTAACGAATGTTTTTTAATAGCCGTATTTTATCCAGAAGTGTTTTCGAAATCCGGATAGAATCATTATCCAAACTATTATAAATCTGATAGTCTCTTGAATCATAAATCAACACCATTTCATTATGAAGGGCATTGAGGGTGTTTCTATCAATAATCTTAAGGAGGTTATAATCTACTTCTTTTACTTCTATCAGCAGTTTGGCCGTGGTCAAGGCTTTCTTTTCTAAGCGGGAATAGAATTCAGACTCGCGATAACTAGCTGAAAAATAATAAATTATACAAGAAAATAGAACTAATATGAACGTAACGATATACGTAAATTGGATGGTGAGACGTGAGCGAATATTAAGTTCCATTTCTTCAAGCTTTTAAAATATAGCCAATACCTGTTTGAGTATGGATGAGTTTCAGCGAAAAATCTCTATCTATTTTTTTTCGAAGGAAATTCACATAAACATCAATAATATTTGTTCCTGTATCGAAATTGATATCCCATACTTTCTCCGCAATATCGGTTCTTGATAAAACCCGCCCCTTATTTTGCAGCAAATACACCAGCAACGCGAATTCCTTTTGTGTAAGATCAATTTTTTTTTCACCGCGTGTAACCTCATAAGTATTTAGGTTTACTTCAAGGTCAAGCAACTTTAGTATGTTTCCACCTGTTTCAGCAATCAAAATTCTCTTTAAAAGTGAACGGATTCGTGCAAGCAGCTCGCGAAACTCAAAAGGTTTCACCAGATAATCATCTGCGCCAGAATCAAATCCAGAAAGTTTATCTTCTGTTGTTCCTAAGGCAGTTAGCATGATTACAGGAATTTTCTGGTTACAGCTCCTGATTTCTTTGCATAATTCAATTCCATTTTTGTAAGGAAGATTAATGTCTAATATCAGCAAATCATAGTCTGCTGCATCAAACATTCGCTTCCCCATTAAACCATCAAAAGCAATTTCACATGAGAAGCCATTCTCCTCAAGTCCGCGTTTGACAAATGATGCCACCTTGGGTTCATCTTCAACAACAAGTATTCTGGTATTCTCTTGATTCATGATTACAAAATTAGTTCATTCTTTTTTCAACTCGATACCCGATTGGTGATTTATGCGATTGGCTAATACAAAACTAAGCTACAATTTGAAGTAAACCATATTGGTGTAGAAATTCCAATTTTAATCGTTCTTTAATCTACCGCCTTCAAAAGCATAGTAAATTTGAATCAGCTATAAATAATATAAAAATCGCACATCATGGAAAAAAAGAACTTTTATGAGAAATATGCCATGTGGCTTTTTGTTGGAGGCCTTGTTTTAATTTTTATAATTCTGAAACTAATAGGATTTCCTGAAATTTTAATGAAGTAGAACGTTATAAATGTAAGAATCAAAAATTGTTTAGGGAAAATTTTAAGATACCATGGGTTTTACTCATGGTATCTTGATTTAATATCCTATACAATAGTGTTTCTTTTTGTTTGTAACTTTGACCTGTAACCTTAAAAAAATAAACATATGTTCTATTTGATTCTATTCATCTTTGTTTTGGGGTATCTGGCAATTGCTCTTGAACATCCTTTAAAAATTGATAAGACAGCTTCAGCATTGATTGTTGGAGTTTTAACCTGGACAGTATACATACTCAATGTTGACAATATCCTGAGCATGGGTTTTAGTCCCTCCTGGGAAGAATTTGGGAATCAGGTAAAAAACATCATTGACCATATAAAACCAGTTCTTTCAGAAACTCAATGGCTGGAATCAGGATGGGCCGACAAAATCAGTACTTTTAGTTCACCCTATCATTTTGTTGTAGAAGAACTTGAACATCACCTGATTGAAATTTCGGAAATTTTATTTTTCCTTCTTGGCGCGATGACTATTGTTGAAATCATTGATCAACATGAAGGGTTTAAAGTTATTACTGATAAAATCACTACCACCAACAAGGTGAAATTATTGTGGATCATTGCAATTATTACCTTCTTTATGTCGGCAGTTCTCGATAATTTGACTACAACTATCGTGATGGTTGCTTTACTGAAGAAATTGATCAATGATCAGAAAACCCGATGGTTCTTTGTTTCCATGGTAGTTCTTGCTGCCAACTCCGGTGGTGCCTGGTCGCCTATTGGCGATGTAACTACCATCATGTTGTGGATCGGAGGTCAGATCACTGCTGTATCAATTATAACAAAAATAATTTTACCCAGTATTGTAAGTATTGTAGTTCCTTTATCCATTGTTTCTTTCAGCATGAAAGGCGAAGTTGAAAGACCCGAGAAGTTGAAAAATGAGTCATCATTTGCCACAATCAGAGAAAGATGGATAGTTTTATCTATTGGTGTCGGTGCTTTGCTTTTTGTACCTGTTTTTAAAACCATTACACATTTGCCTCCCTATATGGGAATGCTTTTTGGCCTGGGAGCCCTTTGGATGGTCACTGAAATTATGCACAAATCGAAATCTACCGAAATTTCAGGGAAGCTCAAAGTTTTTAATATAATCCGAAAAGTTGATTCACCGACTGTGTTATTCTTTCTTGGGATATTGTCGGCAGTAGCCTGCTTGCAGTCTGCCGGGCATTTAAATATAATGTCGGGATGGCTTAACGATCATTTGGGGAATGTTTACACAATTAATATGGCAATCGGCTTTTTATCCTCCATTGTTGATAATGTGCCTTTGGTTGCCGGAGCAATGGGAATGTATGACATAGCGCTTCCCGGAGTTATAGGATATGAAGCAATGTTTGTTCAGGATGGAACCTTTTGGGAATTGTTAGCTTATTGCGCCGGAACCGGAGGAAGTATTCTGATCATCGGATCGGCTGCAGGGGTTGCCGCAATGGGTATTGAAAAAATTGACTTTATATGGTATATGAAGAAAATTAGTTTACTGGCTATAATCGGTTATCTCTCAGGTATAGCTACCTATTATTTGATGTTTGGATGAAATTGCAAAAAAGTTTGCAGGAAGCCTGGCAATTTCTTTCTGTATCGTAACAAAACAATTAATTAACACACATCACAATTACTTTAACATCATTTAAGAATTTATTTCCAAATTTGTGAATTCTCAGAGCTATCTTTGTAGTACATTTTTTTTCATAAGTTTAGGTTTAGTTAGGTTAGTTAGTTTAAGAGAGAAAAGGTAGGACAGAGGTTCTACCTTTTTGTTTTTATACCAAGGCAAATAAATTAGAGGTTGAACCTTCCAGCTTATCTTGAAATAGTAACCCTGAATTTCTTTTCATTCCAGGCTTCAAACTTATTGGTAGTCAGGAAAGAAATATTTCTATTCTCAGCATTTTTTATCCAGATTACCGAAGGATCGGTCGGATCGGCTTTGACTTTAACACCTCCGGTAACCAAAATCTGAACCAGTGAACCATTGTTTACTTCAAAATAGAATGGTTTCAGTACAGCATTTTCAGAAATAGTAAGCTGGGCCGGCGGTAACACAACGTCAGGAGCAGTTACTTCATACATAAAACGGGCACCGTTGCTGGTGATTGTATCCATCCACTGATTCAGGGTTTTATAGTTGTCGAGCTCCGGCTCGTGCCCAAGCCCGTCGAGTGTAACCAATTTATTTCGGTGTCCCAGGATTTTCAGCCGGTCGTGAATCAGTTTTGAACCGTACATTTTATCCATGATCAGGCGGTTCACCATCAGCGAATTACGAAACGGATAATCAGTCTCGTAAGGAACAATATCGTCGGCAGTGCCATGTATCGAGATCACCGATATTTTTTCGTCTTTGTCGATGATATTTAAATCGGCTACGGCCCCCCATAAATTGGCCACTGCCTTGATTGTAAATTTTTCGTTGTATTTATTTCCGGATTCCTCGATCTTTGTCAACCTGCCTTCCTTGGTACCTTGCTGAATACGTTCAGGTCGTTCGTCATTGTCCATAAATGCCACATTTAGCGAAGCCACACCACCTGCACTTGTTCCGCCAACATACACCTGATTGGGATCGATTCCCAATCCTTTTGCGTTGTGCGAAAGATACCGCAGCGCTGCATGTGCATCCTGAACAGCGCGGTAGGCGCTCAATTCAATATCGCTGGGCGTTAGCTTAAAGCCGAGACGGTAATCGATGGAAGCCACAACATAACCCCGTTTGGCAAATGAAGTTGCCAAAGCCTGTTCGGCAGCCGACTCTTTGCTGCCAATGTAAAATGCGCCCCCGTGGATGAGCATTACCAAAGGCCTGTTTTTAAAAATATCGGTTTTGGGATAGTAGATATCAAGTTTCAAATCGAGCATTTCCGGATCGTTAAACGCCTTGACCAACCCTTTGCTCAGCGTGGTAATGTACGGATCGTCGGAGTATGGCGAACGTGTCCAGTATCCTTTGGCCCTTCCGTAAATTAAATCGCTCTTAATTTCAACTCCCGAAAAAATTTCCTCCTTATACCGTTCATTAGGTTTTACCGACAATTCAGGGCGACGGACAAAATTGATGTTTGCCTTTTGTCGCCAGAAAAAGAATCGTTTTTTCTTGTTCAGAAGTAAAAGTGTTCCTGAAAAATCATCAGAACTGATTTTAGGGGATTTCATGATTCCGAGGTATAAATCGGATTGAAAAATCAGCCGTGAGCCTGAATTTCCGAGTGAAAACGAATGCTTTTCCTCAACAGCGCGGTTGCGGTTAAGCACATAATAACCCTTTACTATTTCTGAATTGGTTTCCTCAACGACCAGAATAATGTGATCATTGTCAATTTTGCCATCGTAAACACCTTTTTCAGGAGAAGTATTGCCGGCCACAGTTTGTGCAATCAGCCATATTAGAAGCTGTAATAACAAGAAAAAACGCATATTATAAAAATTTATAAATTCAGTTTTTGGGTTTTTCATTTTGGGTCTGAAAAATTGTTTTCCTTAATTTGAAGGCAAGTTAACTAATTTAACCATTATTTTTATCAGATTTGTATTCATAACCCAATTAACTAAAACGATAAAACATGAAGAAAATTACTTCAGTAATTTGTCTGCTGATTCTTGTAATTTCAGGAATTGCACAGGACAAAAAGATCAACGTGCTTGTATTTTCTAAAACTTCGGGATTCAGGCACAACTCCATTTCATCAGGACTAAAAATGATGAGCGATTTGGCCCAGGAACGAAAATGGGTACTTACAGCTACCGAAAATGCGGATTTGTTTACTCCTGAATTTTTGAAAACCTTTGATGTGGTGGTATTCCTAAATCCTACGCTGGATGTTCTGAACGATCAGCAACAAAAATATTTTGAGGCATTTATGAATACAGGCAAAGGATTTGTCGGTATTCACGCTTCGGCTGATTGCGAATACGACTGGGCATGGTACGGCAACCTGAACGGTGCGTTTTTCAGAACTCATCCCAAAGGTCAAACCGGAACCGTAATTTTCGAGAATACCGACCATCCGACGATGGTTCCTTTTAAAGGAATGAAAACCTACACCACATTCGATGAATGGTACACTTTCAAGGAAAATCCCCGGGCTAAAGTTCATGTTTTGGCTCGTTTGGACGAAACATCGCTGGATGCAGAAACGCTGAAGGATGACAAATGGAAAATGGGCGACCACCCGCTGATCTGGTACCAGGAAATGGAAAATACACGTTCGTTTTATACCGTTTTCGGACACACTCCCGAAGCATTTCAGGATCCGAAAGTAAAAGAACACATCGGCTGCGCAGTTGACTGGACGGCTAAAAGAAATTAGAGGTCAGTTCACAGTCACAGAAGCCAGTTACATGTAAAAGAGGCTGTTCCGGAATGGAGCAGCCTCTTTTGATTTTTAGAATATATTCAATTTACTTGTAAGCTATTGCGTCTGGATCCCCATCCGGATCGTCTAAAACAGTTCCATCTGCTTTGATATTTCCCCACATGAGAATACCTGCTACGTGAGGTGTAGCCATGGATGTTCCTGAAAGAGTAGCATAACCACCACCTTTGTAGGTTGAATAAATTGATACTCCGGGGGCACAATAATCAATTGGGGGATTTCCATAATTCGAGAAATAAGCAAACGTATCTGTATTATCCATTGCCGAAACAGTATAAATATTTGGACCGTTTACTCTGGCAGGTGAGTGATTATTAGCATCATCTGTTTCATTTCCGGAGGCCAAAGCGAATTTCACTAATGTAGAAGCAGCCAAAACGGCATCGTCAAGAGATTGAGAAACGCCTCCACCCAGACTCATATTGGCAACATCACCCGATTTGCCCAAACCAGCAACATAATCTATTCCTGCAATTACACCGGAAGTTGTTCCACTGCCCGATCTCGTTAACACTTTTACAGCAACAAGCTTAGCCCCGGGAGCTACTCCAACAACTCCGATTGTGTTATTCTTAGCAGCGATTGTTCCAGCAACATGTGAACCATGCCCATTGTCATCATCAGCACTTTTTGATAAAACAAAAGTTTTTGACCTCGTTGCATCTACATTTAAATCAGGATGATCGAGATCAATACCTGTATCAATTACCCAAGCCGTATTTGTACCATTAAAAACCGCAACTCCACCTACACGCGTAATTCCCCACGGAATTTTCTGAGCAGCCACTGGAGCTGGCTTACCGGTTAATTTAATTGGCGATAAAGTAATTATCTGGTCGGCCTCAATATACTTTACGTTGAGATCGGCTCCCAGTTTTTTTGCCTGTCCCGGAGCCATCCTTACAGTAAAACCTTGCAAAGCGGTTTCGTAAACCTCTTCTATTTCGCCTGTAACTTCATACTTTTTAAGCAATCCAAAAGCTTTTCCTTTAACTCTGTCGTTACGGGTAGTCAGATCCGCACTGGCAATTTCTGCGTCTTCTTTCAGCACAACAATGTATTTCCCAGCCACAGAAGCGCTTTTTAAACTCGACGATTCTTCATCGGAAGGAAAAATTGTTTCCTTTTGCGAACATCCGGCCATTAATAAACCTGCCAGACAAACAGCTGTTAATAAGTGTAGTTTTTTCATTTATCTGCGTTTTAGAGATTAATTATTTTGAAACGTTTTTTAGCTGAAATAGTTGATGAATCTATTAACAATATTTCATTTTAATTGAAAATCATTTATAATTATTTTAGATTGTTACCTTCGTATCAATCTGTTCATTCAACAAAATATGAATCATTCGTCCGGAAATATTCAACGGGAAATCACTCCCCTTTCTCAGGGAGATTGCCTCTTGGTGTTCGATCGCGTAAAAACCCAGTTCGACTTTCCGGTGCATTTTCATCCTGAATACGAATTAAATTTCATTTTCAATGCCACTGATGCAGAGCGGATTGTGGGTGATCACAAAAGCAGTATTCAGGAATACGAATTGGTTTTGATAGGGTCAAATGTATTTCACGGGTG
>CAMDGL010000151.1 GCA_945897845.1 Chitinophaga pinensis
GAAACTCCGGAAGAATACATTCGCTGGTACGACCGCGAAGACCATCCTAATTTTGATGTTTGCGGCGATGACCATTGCCAGCGTTACCAGGGAATTACCCGCCAGTCAACACCGATGGTTGAACGCGCAATTACTGAGACACGCGGCATATTGCTAATGGATGGAGGGAATGTGTGCGATGCCCGTTTTTCGAAAAGCTGTGGTGGAATTTCCGAAACTTTCGAGAATGTTTGGGAACCCGAAGTTCATTCGTATTTACAAGCCATAATCGATAATCCCGACTCTCCGGAAGGTTTTGACACCGATCTGACAGATGAAATTGCCGCCGATAAATGGATCAGAAATGCTCCCGCTGCTTTTTGCAACACACGCGACAAAGAGGTTCTTTCGCAGGTACTGAACGATTACGATCAGGAAACCAAAGATTTTTACCGTTGGAAATTAACTTATCAGCAAGCTGATTTGGCGGAACTGATTGCCCGAAAATCAGGAAAAGATTTTGGAGCGATTCTCGATTTGATTCCGGTCGAACGCGGAAAATCGGGTCGCCTGAAAAAGCTGAAGATAGTGGGAGCCAAACTCACGTTGACCATTGGAAAAGAACTTGAAATCCGCAAAACATTGTCAGAATCACATTTATATAGTTCTGCGTTTGTGGTTGACAAACAAAATATTGAGAACGGCATTCCCGGCGAATTTGTGCTGACCGGTGCAGGCTGGGGGCACGGTGTTGGCCTTTGCCAGATTGGCGCCGCCATGATGGGCGCCAAAGGTTATAAATACGATGAAATATTGCTGCACTATTTCCGGGGGGCGGCAATTTCAAAAGAGTATTAATGCGATCATTCAGGATGAAATATATATTGCTCTTATTTCTTGTTGTTTTGGCAACTGTTTCTTATGCCGATGATTTTAAAACCGGAACATGGAAAGGCAAAATTCTTTTGCCTGACACAACCATGAACGTTAATTTAATAGTTGTTGACCAGAGGGATACATTTGTTTTTGCTGTTATGCAAGAACCTACCAACGTAATTTTAGAAGACAGTTCGTTTAATGGATATAAACTAAACCTAAAAGTATCAAAGGAAAGATTAAAGCTTAGAAATGATAATATCAGGAAAAATGAATTAAATCAACCAAAGAAAACCAAACTCTACTACGACGTAAAATTTACTGGTTCGCTGGCGGACAATAAAAACCAGTTAAATGGAGAACTAACCCTGGATGACATAGTGTTTCCAGTGACTTTATTTCGAGACAGTGTTCCGATCTATCGCCCACAAGAACCCAAACGACCCTACCCTTATTATTCCGAAGATGTTGTTTGCCGAAATTCAAAAGACAGCACAATTTTAGCAGGAACCCTGACTTTACCGCAAAAAGACGGCAAATTCCCGGTAGTCATTTTTCAAACTGGCAGCTTGCCGTCAACCCGTGACGGCGATGGGAATCATCACAAAAAGTCACTAGTGGTTGCTGATTATTTAACCCGTCATGGAATTGGCGTTTTGCGTTACGATAGCAGAGGCATCGGTAAATCAAAAGGGAATTTTTTCAAATCAACACCGTTGGATCTTTCAGGCGATTTAATTGCATGGAGCGATTTTCTTGCCTCGCGCGAAGATATAATCAGCAATGAAATTGGACTGATTGGGCATAGCGAAGGAGGAATGGTGTCGGCTATGGCAGCCAGTCAATGCAACAAATTCAAATTCATTGTTCTACTGGCTAGTCCCGGATTGAAAATGCGTGATGTTTTTGAAAAACAAATCCAGTTAAGGTTGAAAAATGAAGAAATGAACCAGAAACAATATGACGATACACAACAGGTCAATCAAAAAATTTATGAGATGATTGATTTAAATTTAGATTCAAAAACAATCGCAGACTCACTCATGAAATATAAAGACAGTTTCATAAGGATTTATTTCGATTCTATTGATAACAATCCGGTTAATAAATTTAAAGCAGATAATTTTTACGCACGTCTTATTGCAACTAAAACATGCCCCCACAATCTGTTCAACCTAATCGTTAATCCTGCTGACTACTTCGAAAAAGTGACTTGTCCGGTATTATCGATTGGAGGAAGTTTAGACCGACTGGTACCTTCCAAAGAAAATCAGGAAGCGATAAAGGAAGCATTGATAAAAGGCGGAAATAAAGATTTTCAGATAATTGAGTTGGAAGGTTTGAACCATTCTTTTCAGGAATGCGAAAAAGGAACCATTAAAGAATCATTGAAGCTTGAACAAACATTTTCACCAAAAGCGCTCGAAATAATGACCAACTGGATTTTATTCCAGACCAAGTATGAATAGACATCAAACTAGCTAATCATTAAACAACAACCAATGACTAATAACACGACCTCCCCTGCTCCGAAACAACGCAATCCATGGGCATGGATTCCAACGCTGTATTTTGCCGAAGGAATCCCTTATGTGGTGGTGATGAGTGTATCCGTTATCATGTTCAAAAAACTGGGGATTTCGAATGCTGACCTTGCATTGTATACAGGTTGGCTGAATTTACCTTGGGTGATTAAACCACTTTGGAGTCCGATTGTGGATTTACTAAAGACCAAACGCTGGTGGATTGTGATCATGCAATTGATAATAGGTGCAGCGCTGGGCGGCATTGCGCTGGCTATACCATTACCTGCTTTCTTCAAAGTAACGCTTATATTCATGTGGTTGCTGGCTTTCAGTTCGGCCACCCACGATATTGCTGCCGATGGTTTTTACATGCTGGGTCTCAACGAGCACCAACAAGCCTATTTTGTAGGAATCCGCAGTACCTTTTATCGCTTTGCCATGATTACCGGTCAGGGCATTCTGATTATTCTGGCGGGGTTTTTCGAAACGTCCACCGGATTACCACCCATTGAAATTACGGCCATGGCAAGCCCTTCGTTTGCCAAAGAAATAGTACTTCCTGAAGTTCCTCAAAATGCGGAAACCAACAGCGGAGATAGCTATTTTGCTGTTTTTCCTAAGAAAGCGGAATTGTCAACCCAAAATATTCCGACTCATCAATTGGACTCTATCCGGAAAGTTGTTTCAACATACAATCTGGAGAATGGATTTGTGCTGAATCAGGTTGCCTTGGTTAAAGAGGCTTCCTGGTGGTCGAAAAATGTTTCTATACCTTTAAAAGATTTTCTGAAAGAATATTTTGGAGTTAAAAAACCGGTAATTGATGGTAAAACCCCCGCGGGCAACGTAAGTGTAGTTGCTGTGAAATTGAGTTCGAAACCTGAGAAGAATGAAGAATTGGTAATGAACTTCGATTTCAAAAAAGGAGATAAAAGCCTTCGTTTGCTTGAAGGAGAGCGGCTCATGTTCAATGCCACAAATTACGAAAAACCGGCTTACCTGCTTTTTCAATGCGACCAGAAACTGACCCGACCATCCGAAGCTGTGTTCAAAGGAATATCCGGGAACATCCATCTGGCATGGAGCATGACTTTCATAATTCTGGTTGTGATGTTCATTTTGTTCTCGATTTATCACCGGTTCATTTTGCCACATCCGCCCACAGATAAGCAAGTTGGCGACCATCAAAACCTGTTCAAAGAATTTTTTATGACTTTCGGATCGTTTTTCAGGAGAAAAGATATCGGACTGATCATTTCGTTCCTGTTACTTTACCGTTTGGGCGAATCGCAGATTGTTAAAATGGCCTCACCATTTATGCTCGACCCGAGAAATATAGGAGGATTGGGTTTGACCACCGGCCAGGTTGGACTTCTCTACGGAACATTCGGAATACTTGCCCTTACAACAGGAGGAATACTAGGTGGAATAGCCGCCGCAAAAAAAGGACTAAAATATTGGATCTGGTTAATGGCTCTGGCGATTAATATTCCGCATCTGGTCTATGTTTACATGTCGTATGCACAACCCGAAAGCCAATGGATTATCGGACTTTGCGTGGTCATCGAACAATTAAGCTACGGATTTGGCTTTACTGCCTACATGCTATATATGATTTACATTGCCGAGGGGGAACACAAAACCGCCCATTTTGCCATTGCCACCGGATTTATGGCCCTGGGCATGATGATTCCCGGCATGTTTTCCGGATGGTTACAGGAAATTATCGGTTATCAGCATTTCTTTGTTTGGGTCATACTTTGCATGATTCCGGGGATGATACCTGTTTTCTTTGTAAAAATAAAACCTGAATTTGGCATCAAGAAGAAGGAAACAGAACAATCCTGAACTTTATAAATCAGAGACCAAAAACTTAGCTTCATGGAAAACCTGAACACCTTCGATCAACTAATGAATTACCCGATCGAAAATAAACTGGAGTATGAAACCCATCGCAGTGAAAAAAGGTTTTTCATTGTGTCCAATGATCCGATGCTGAATACAAAATACATTGCTTTTAAAAAGCAAAACCTGATGTTTTGTGCATACGATTCGTATGCTGCCAAAGCTGGTTCAACACAAACGTTTACTGGTGTTTATTGCCCTATTCGCCTGAAGCCTGAAATGGAACTTGCATTATCCAGAAAACATTGGTCGGATTACATCCTGCTATTCAATAAACGAAAAACAGGAGCAGATGTCATTGATCGGAATTTCACCATCACCGCCGCAAAGAAATGGAACTTCGAAAGTATCCTGAGCGAAAAAGAAGTGCATCTTTTTCTTGAACTGGAGAAACAAATTCGTCCCTTAAAGCTGCTCATTCAGCACAATTATATCCCCATCATCAGCGAATTAAAAGGCAAACAGGTGATCGGTCTGGAAACCAATCAATGGGTCAGCAAAAAAGAAGATGTTGACCAATTTCTGAATCTGGGAGATATGTTGCTTGAAAATATCATAAAAGCCAGTAGCCGATTCTTCTGATTTATTCCAGCAGTTCGTAATCGTGCAGTTCTTTCATAAATGATACAAAATCGTCTTTCCGTTCAGAGTCCATCCAGGCCATGGCTGAGCGGGGATGTTCGTTCAATGCTCCTGTAATCAGGTAAGGAACATGATAGCCCCAGTCAATCTTCCGGTTCCACGGAAGTACCTGCTCCTGAATAGCTTTCAGTAAAGGCAGCAAACGGTATTTGGGATTTTTCAGGAAGGCGATCAGAATTTCAACCGGGCAATTGCCTGCGCCGCGCCCCATTCCGAGCAAAGTAGCATCCAGATAAGTTGCCCCGCCCATCAGTGCAGTAATTGTATTCGACATGGCCAACTGCATATTGTTGTGCGCATGAATCCCAATTTCTTTGCCGGGCAAGGCTTCCTGATATTTTTTCAAAAGGTGCTGTGTTGTTTCGCAATACATGCTTCCAAAACTATCCACCAAATAGATAATCGGAACACGGGATTTGGCGCAATCCATAAGCGCTTCGTCCAAATCGCGTTCGTTCACTTTAGAAACTGCCATCAGGTTTATGCTCGTTTCATAACCTTTTTCCATACAATGATGCGCCAGTTCAACTGCTTTATCCATTTGGTGAACGTAACAGGCAATGCGCATCATATCAATCACACTGTCGGCAGCGTTTGGTATATCATCAAAATCGATACGGCCAATATCGGCAAGGGCTGACAATTTCAATTTGGTATTGTTATCACCCACAATTCGGCGCAAATCACTTTCAGCACAGAATTTCCATGGGCCAACTTCGTTACGGCTAAAAGCTTTTTCGCTGCTTTTGTAGCCAATTTCCATATAATCTACACCAGCTTCAACACAGGCATCGTAAACTCCTTTAACAAATTCGTCGCTAAACTGCCATTTGTTCATCAATCCACCATCGCGAACGGTGCAATCGAGAACTTTAATATCCGCTTTATACATTTTGAAATATTTTTATTGGTTTAAATTTCCTTTTTCATAAAAAGATCCATCTCCTGCTGTACATTCCAGTTAATAAGGGTTTTAAATATCCCCTCAAATAAATCCGGATCAAGACCGGATTGTGTCGCCCATTCCCTTCGTTTTTTCAGCAATTCCAACTGCCGGTCGTGTGCAACAATACCTTCTGCATCAGCTTTGAATTTTACAATCTCCTTCACGTATTCCAGCCGTTTTCCGAACAAGGCAAAAATCTGATGGTCAATCGTATCAATACAATCCCTTATTTCCTGAATATTAATACATTCTTTGGCCTCTTTCATTTCAGTGCAATTTGGCGCAAAAATAACGATCTAAAGTGATTTACCGAATAAATACATCAATTTAAAACCAAAACAGACAAGAAACATACTTTTTGAAAGACAAATAAAGGAAATCGCTAACTATAGTTAATCCGGGCAGAGTAAATTCAACAAATTGTTCCATTTGCATAAATACCCCTTCGAATCATTAAAAACACAATGTCTGGTAGTTCAAAAAAATAGAACCATGATCAATCGCTTTTGGAAGAGCTGATTAAAGGTGCTTATTTATAATCATTCCAAATTATAGTAATTGTACATTCACTATCCATTTATAAAGCAGAATGACTTAACTTGTGGCTATCATAACTGATGATTTTTCATATCTGAATTTGACACATCCGGATTCGGCAAATCAACAAAAACAGGCGGAACCGAAAAGCCTTACGAGTAGGAAACTAAAAAACAAACTAACCTTATGGAAGCACAAAAAGTCGACATGTTTATTATGACCAACGCCAAGTTTTTTGAAAGTTACCAGATTAATGGAATCCGCGAAAGACTGATTGCTCTGGATGATTCAAAATGGGCAATGATTTCAACCGTTCAATTTAAAGATCCAACCATCATTCTTATCGTTTCAATATTGGCCGGCCCCTTTGGAATCGATCGTTTCCTGATTGGCGACACCGGAATGGGAATTGGAAAGCTTCTGACATGCGGCGGCCTTGGCATTTGGACCATTATCGACTGGTTTTTGATTATGGGTGCCACGCGCGAAAAAAATATGCAATCAATCCAGCAACTCCTATATTAAATAATATGGCCAGAAACAAGTTGTATGCAATCTTGTCAATGGCTTGCGCTGCAGGGTACATCTGGCTGATGCTGACTTATCACCGCACCTTTTCCCTCGCTCTGGAACCCGGTGTTTGTTTGTTTAAGCGCGTCACAGGCGTACCCTGCCCTTCTTGTGGCTCCACAAGGTCAGTGTTGTCAATCCTAAAAGGAGATTTTTTGGCAGGAATACTCTTGAATCCTTTTGGAATCATCATTGTCCTTATTTTATTGGTGTTTCCGGTTTGGATTATTTACGATGTTCTGAGCCGTAGAGACACTTTATTCAATGCTTATAACCGTACTGAACTTTTTCTGAAACGAAAATGGATTGCCATACCGGCCATTCTGCTCGTTCTCCTGAATTGGATTTGGAATATTGCCAAAAGCCTATGATTACCATCTCGAAATTTTATTATCAACCCAGCGAGCACGAACTGGAGAAAGCCTCGAATAGCTACCTAATGTCGCTAATTGCCATTATGGGAGGCTTGCCTTTGCCCATCATCAACCTCATAGCCACTTTCATTTTTTATCTCGGCAACATGAAGGGAACCTATTTTGTTCGATGGCATTGCATACAGGCTTTATTGTCGCAATTGTTTCTGCTGCCTTTTAATAGCTTGGGTTTCTGGTGGACCATCTCCATTATTTTTACTCCTGAAACCATTACATCCAATTATATCGCCTACCTCATCACCATCTTTATTTTCAACCTCACCGAATTTATCGGAACCATTTACACCGCCATTGTTACCCGAAAAGGACAACACATTGAATGGTGGGTCATTGGCGGTTTAACCAATCTAATCTGCAAGGACAAATGAAGAAAATACTCATCGAACTGGTACTGACGGTTGCCATGATGGCTGCCGTATGGTTTGGATTGTCGCAGGTTGACTGGATGAAGCTTTTGAATATTGAACAAACTACCCGGGACACCGAAGAGAAAATTGGCGATTTATTCTGGAAAATGCTGAAAAGTTCGGAAACAGAAATGACTTCCGATTCAATCAAAGCACCGGTGGATTCAATGCTCACCCGCATTTGCACAGCCAACTCGATTGAACGAAAAAAAGTCAAACTCCATCTGCTGCGGAAAGACGAAATCAACGCGTTTGCATTGCCAAACAATCATCTGGTCGTTTATTCCGGACTGATTGCAGCCTGCGAAAATGAAGCAGAATTATACGGTGTGATTGGACACGAACTGGCGCACATGGAAAAGAACCATGTAATGAACAAGCTGATCAAAGAAGTTGGTTTGTCGGTGCTGATTTCGATGACCACCGGAAACGGGAATGCTGATGTTATAAAAGAGGCCCTCAAACATTTGTCATCAACCGCCTACGATCGCAGCATGGAAACCGAAGCCGACCTCACCGCCACTGACTATCTGATGAAAGCCGGAATCGACCCCGAATCATTTGCCAATTTCCTTTACCGGCTGGCCAACGAAACCAATAACCTTCCCAGCCAGATTTATTGGATCAGCACTCACCCAGAATCGAAAGAACGTGCAGAAAAGATCATTGCACAGATCAAAGGCAAAAGTTTTCCAAAAGCTGAGGCAAAGGATAGTTTGAGGTTTGAGAGGTTGAAGGAAAGGATGAAATAAATTGAAATCCAGAACTTACGAAAGTATTCTTTCCTACCCCAACTTTTTCATCATCGACGCCATGTTTTCGCCCAGAGTTCGCATGGTTTGCATTCCTTCTTGGTCTTTTAGAACATCGCCGGCAGCACCTCCAAAAGCAAAGTTCCTGTGCCTCAATCAGGGAATGATCATTTTTCGATAGTCAATTATTTATTTTACCTTTGGAATAAAGTTAGACTCATGAACGAAAAAAATATGATACTGGGTTGAGATATCGGATTATGATCTGGAAACTGCAGAAGCAATGCTTCGAAGCAAAAGATATCTTTACGTGGAATTTATGTGCCACCAAACAATTGAGAAAATTTTTAAAGCCAATTTTTCTGCGATAAAATCAGAAACAGCTCCATATTCTCACAGCTTATCTTATTTGGCTAAGCAAGGTGGATTTTATGATTCTTTCACTGAAAAGCAAAAAGATTTTATCGACCAAATTGAACCGCTAAATATTGAAACTCGTTACCCTTCTCACAAAGAAAGACTTTTGAAAAGTTTATCCGAAGAAAAGTGCA